>JAQUBO010000135.1:0-2627 GCA_028686735.1 Bacteroidales bacterium | reverse complement strand
GAATTAAATGCACAATAATCATACATTCTGTGTATATCATAGGTTTGTTTTATATGGCTTATACCGGTTTGAAGATATATATAATCATTAATTTTAAATTCACCGATTAATCCATATCTGTAATTTATGCTTGCCTTAGTATTGTTTTCTTCATCTTCATAGCTATTTAATTCGGGCAAAAACAATAATCCAGCAGACCAATTTCCTGATTGTCCGTACAGTGAAATGCTCAATGCTGCTATAATGCTTATAATTATTATCTTTTTCATTTTATTTATTTTTAATAGTGTTTATTCCGTCTATTAATTCTTTGTTTTGTTCTTTAAGTTTCTGATTTTCTCGCTCCAATATTTTCAATCTTTCATTCATTTCAAACAAATAAAGGTATATTTCTTCGGTATTTTGTATTAACCCTTGCATAGTATGAAACACAGGGACTCCGCTTTCTTTCATTTCTTCTTCTGACAACAAATAAGGCATGTGAGAATTTTCAAAAATCATTTGCTTTCTTTTGTCCAATGACATTAACTTGTATTCCGGCTTAAAAACAAAATCAGGCATACAATTAAAATCTTCAACAATCCATTCTTTTGAGCGTATTATACCACAAACATCAAGCATAAATTGTGGAGAAATAGTTCCTATCCCTACATTTCCATCCTTAGAAATAGCAAATCTATATTTACCGGCAGTTTCATCAAATATGCCAAAACCCCCTTTATAAGTAGGATCGTTTCCCAAATCACCGGCTATAAAATCATAACGATGTGGTTCTGCTCCGCTACCTTCAATTTTTAAGCCTCGCCAACCATTTTGTATTCTTACAGTTCCGTTTACATCCAACTTCGCTTCTGGAGCATGAGTTCCTATCCCAACTTTAACATCATTGCCCAAAACTAATAACGGAGCTCCAATCCTTGACCAAAACATCAAAGAATTACCCTTTTCATTTTCATTAATATGACTTCGTATAGTCCATGTTAAAGAGTTCGAGGCTAAGGGATTAGCAAAACTAATATCAACATAGCCATTATCTCCGTTAAAAAGTATAGGCTCCAACAATAAACTTTTTGAGTTTCCTTTAATGTGTAATTGTGCATTATTAGCCGGAGTACTTGTGCCAATACCTACTGAGCCATTGTTATAATAAATATTATTCCCAGTTTTACTCCATAGAAAAAATGAACTTAAATCAACCTCAGTATTATGATTTGAAAGGCTTAGTGTATTTTCATTTAATTCAAGTTTTAATTCTTTCCATTCTCCGCTTCCGTCTTCGGTACTTGTAAGAACAAAATTCTCGGAAGCATTATGTCGTATTCGAATATCTCCATTAATATCAAACGCCGCTGTTGGCTCGCTTGTGTTTATTCCTACATTACCAGATTCATTGACAACAAAATAGTTATTCTGTGAAGTTCCTATGGTAATGTTCCCGTTTGCTGCCATTTTAAAACGGAGTGGGTTTTTTGTCATTAAACTTAAACTACCAGTTTCTTGCAAATATATTACAGCATTGTTATTATTCGACAAGATTTTAAGACCATCTGATGCGGTGTTGCCACTATTTCTATTAGTAAGCAAAAATACCGACTCGGAACGTAAGCGAGACCCACGTGTTGTTGGCATTGCAGGCATTTCTTCATCTTCGTGTATATCAGAATACTCTGAATTGTGAATATGTAATTGCTTTTGTGGACTTGATATGCCAATACCTATATTGCCTGTATTATAATACAAATCATCCTCTGACTTTTGCCAATAATTTAGCGATTCTATTGTGGGTACTCCCGATAAACTGCTATAATTACCATCAAATAATTCCGGTAAATTAATTAAATCGTAATAATCACCTGACTGTGCTACTTCTGAAAAAACCGGCAAACCTGTAAGTGAAGAATAACTTCCATCAAAAAGTGTTGGCAAATTACTTAATGAATTGTAATCTCCGTCAAATAATGTGGGTTGATTTGCTAAATCATTATAATCTCCCGAAAAATCGTCAGTTGCATCTGTATCCCAATTAGTAAAGTCCACACTGTTACCATTAGAAATACTAAGACTTGTACCTGAAAGTGATAGCGTTTGATTATCGGTATTATCAAGATAGGTGCTCAAATCAACTGTACTGCCTTGATTTTGGATACTCAAAATATTCCCACTTAAATTAAGATTTAACAAACTCCATGTTGCGTTTCCATTAGCGTCGGAGGTAAGAACTCCGTGATTAAAAGCATTATAACGCAATCTTATTTGTCCGTTTACATCAAAGTAAGTTGTGGGCAAAGTAGTGTTAATCCCAAAATAACCAGTATTAGTCAAACGCATTCGTGCACTATCGTTTGAGATAAAGACTACGCTTTCGTCATTAAGAGAGCCTAATTTGTTTTTTCCTGGTGCAACATTGTTTCCAGATGGATCCCAAGCTTGAGCAAAGACTATATGCGAGCATAAAATTAAAACCATAAAAACACTTAGCTTTAAAACCCAATGTTTACAGAGAGAGTATGAGAGAACTCCTGCAGAAATCAGATAAATTTAGCTTTTTCATTGTGCAATGCTTTGGTTGTTTCTACAAATATAAGGATAATATTTTAGATGGAGATAAAAAATTGAATAAAAAGTGG
>JAQUBO010000134.1 GCA_028686735.1 Bacteroidales bacterium | reverse complement strand
CTTTGCATTCTTGATGTAATGCTTCCTAATGTCGATGGTTTTAGTGTTGCTAGAGAATTTAGAAAAACAAATAAAAAAGTGCCGATAATTTTCCTGACAGCTAAATCGCTCAAAGATGATGTGCTCGAAGGTTTTAAAGCTGGTGCAGATGATTATCTTACAAAGCCATTCGACTCTGATGTGCTATTGGTCAAGATAAAAGCAATTATAAGAAGAAATATGGGCATAAAACCAGAAATTGAGAAAGAAGTTAAGATTGGAAAATATATTTTTGATACAAAACTACGCACTCTTACCCATGAGGATCAATCATTTAGATTAACTCCTCGTGAAGCTGACCTGCTAAAAGAACTTATTCTTAATAAAAACAATGTTCTTGACCGAAACGAAGCTCTCAAAAAAATATGGGGAGACGATAATTATTTCAATGCCAGAAGTATGGATGTATATATCACAAAATTACGTAAGTACTTTAAAGATGACGATAAAATACGAATAAACAATATCCATGGTAGCGGCTTTATTTTGGTAATGGAGGATTAATTGTTTATCGGTAAACATGAAACTTGTACAAATCTCACCGATTACTGAATACAAAAATTTACCGAATACCAGTTTATCGGTTTGTCGGTTTCCCTTCGGCTTACTTCGACTGTCAATGCCTTAAATAGGTTTACAAATTACAATTTTCCGACTCTAACAACCAAGGTTTCAAATGTATATCTATCAAACTCGAAAGTTTATCTTTAATACTATATTTTTGGTTTTTGACATAAATTTGAGCTTCCTCTACCTCTTGTTTTTTCGACTTCTCAGCCATTTTGATTTCAAAATATCTCATTGCAATTAGGGAGTATTTTACTGCTTTATACTCTAATTGACCAAGAGATAAGTTTTTTACTTCTGCATTTAGCATTAAACCAATTAGTTTACCAAACTCTCTAATTTCCGTATCACTATAAAAAACAAAATTAATATTATCGCTAATATTAACATCTTGTAGTAAAACTCCCATTATATTCCGCAAAGATTCCCTTATGCAATAAGATAGTTCTGTTAGTTTTACCTCAATAGAAATATCCTCATATACTGGCACATCAACAACAAAGTTAATATATTTCTTTGGTAAAAACACATATCCATATAGCTCAATAAGTTTTTGTGCCATTTTTAATGAGACATTAAATTGATTGCTTACATTTTCAGTTAGTTTTGAAAAACCATAATCGATATTATTATAATATTGGATAAAATTATTCTTGTAAACCGAAATATGAGTTTTGCTGTTATGGAAAGAAATAATTACGGTTTCTCCTCCCCTTTTTGGACTATCATTTTGCACTGTAAATGAGGCAAACTCAGAAAATGGTATGATTGACGAATATTTTATCTTAAGTTTATTTAAAGCATTAACTAAATTAGTGTATTTTTGAGCATTATGTTTTATTTTTGTAGTGTTTACAAAATAATTTTTTAATAAAGGTAAAGCTTCGTAATCTAAAATATTTTTACCCTGATATATATACTGTGATTGCTCGGAGCAAATTTTTGTGCTATTGCCATTTTCATTTTGTTGAAAATACGATTTATAATTAAGTTTTTGATTATGATTGTTATTAGCATTTTGTTTTTTCACAAAAGCCTCAATCGAAGTCTGCACAGTATAGTAGTCTTCGCTAAGAATAAACATGCACTCAGCCTGATCCAACTTAAGTTCTTTTAGTTTATTACTTATTAATGTAGCTTTAAGTTCTTCAGATATTTGTCGCATAGATTGCTCCTCAAAACTTAGCCCCACAGTAAGCATTTGTGAAATAAATAAAACCGAATTATCCGTAATAATAATATTAACTGTATCTCTCATAACTTAATAAATTTAAATTTTACTTAATTTTCTTATAAATATCTCATCTATTTATTTGACAAATATATACTGATAATCAAATAGATATAACAAATTAAGCTTATTTTTTACATTAATTTATTAATTAAGCCCTTAATTAAATAAAAAAAACTTGCTTAATTAATTTTAATTACTTAATTTTGACAAAATGTTTTAAACCAATGAAAAAGTAGTGGAATTTTCGTTTTCAAAAGAACCTGGTGTAATATTAATAAAGCATTTAATATCAATGATGCCTTATGGTGTTGATATGTACGTATATTTCGCTACAATAGATCAAAACATTTACAAGGCACATTATCAAAATGGCAAATTAAATAAGTACGAAGTTTCGGATGATGTTGAATTAGCTAAAATCTTTGAAATTAGAAAACCACGAAAAAACACATACTCTTGGGAAATAAATAGAGATTTGCTCACTCCCATTACTGAATCAAAATCAAAAACGATTCAATTTAGTATTAATAATGAAGATGATCACTCAATTTTAAGTATGCGGTTTAATTCATGCCACGATAATAATAATGATGTTATTTTTATCAGTTTTAAGCCAGAATTAAGTTTTTTTGGTATCGATGGTGGACGTATAAGCATGAATACAGAGAACAAAACCCTAATTGCCAATATGCTTTATAAATCTTCGATAGCAGTATTGGAACAAGCACAAAAAGATTTACAAAACTTAAAACAGTTTGCCGATAAAACAAAAACGACAATAAATAGCGTTAAAATAAGTAAGGATAAGCTTAAAACCTTACAAGATGAGCACCACCGTATAATTATAAGTATAGCCCAAAATTTTATTTTTAGTTTATCAAAAAAACACTCTGTTGATTTTATCTTTACAGATGAGTGTATTAAGTCCTTAAAGAATTTTAGCTCGAACCTGCCCCGTTTGCAAAAGATTGTTGAAAATGCTGCCCAATATGCCTATAACCTTAACTCATTTAACAATAGTAAAATCATTATAATCGAAGAAGAGTATCTTGAGTTTGACAGTTCAGATCTTGCCAATAAAACTGCGAATAAAAAAGAAACATCACAAACGACTAATAGTCGCAAACCAACTAAAAAAGAAAGAGCTGCTGCGATGTTAGATAAAATTGAAATTGCTGTAAAACGAGTAATGGCAAATAACGAGAGAATTACTGGTGTAACCGTTGGCAAAGCATTTGAAATTCCTATATCTGCAGCTGCAATAACAGATTATTTGCGTAAACATTCAAAAGAAATTATCGAAATATTAACTTCAGACACTAGCCTCTACCCCGAAGCCAGAGCCAGGTTTAGACCACTGCAAAACATTATTCCCGAAAAACATATTAATAATAAAATAGCATAAGTAAAATAGATACTTTCTTATATTTTTTTGCAATTTATAAATCTCAACATTATTCCCCTAATTTCTTATAATATTCAGCTAGTTTTTGAGCATAAGCTTTTGCTAAATCATCAAGTTCCTCGGAGTCCCATCCTCTATGCACAATATCTTTATTGTTTATATCATATACAACCCAGCGTGGATATTTAATAAACCCATAACCATGATTAAAAGCAAAAAAAGCGTTTGGTACGTATTTGCTAAAAACATCTTCACTAAAAATAAACTCATCATGGTTTATACCAAGTTGAGACAAAAGACTTGCACTTATATCTGATTGATCTACAGTTTGGTTATACACAAAAGGCTCACACGAAATTGCTCCTCCTGTCCAGAGCATATAAATATGAAATTTTTGCTTATCCCATACTTCTACTCCACCGTATCTTGAGCCATGGTCAGATACTAATATTACAAGCGAATTGTCCCAATCTGGAGAGTTTTTTAAGTCAGTTAAAAAAACATTCAGACAAGAGTCGGTATAGTAATATGCATTTTGAGATCTTTGTAGTTCAGTTTTATCACCATAAGGACCAACAATAGGCACATCATAAGGTTCGTGAGAGCTAAGCGTAAATAGTACAAATACAGAAGTGTCATCAGTAGCACGAATATTATCAAAGAATAAGTTAAACATACACTCATCATGATAGCCCCATTTGGTTTCATAGCAATCCAGATTAAGATTATTGTACGATACAATATTCTGAAAACCAGCGTGTTTGAGATATGAGTTCATATTCGAGAAGTTTATATCTCCACCATAATAAAATGAAGACTTATATCCGTTTTCAACCAATTTAGAGATTAAAGATGGTAATTTTTGTGATTTTCTGGGATCTTTCATTACCGAATAAGCTGGTAATGTTGGTACAGAACTAAATAATGATACTAGCCCTTTTTCGCTTCGATCACCATTAGAATAACAATCAGTAAACAATATTCCAGTATCACTATACTCAAGCAGTTTTTTTGTAACACTATTCTCTGGTTCTTTTAGATTAATTGGTTTTTCGGCAAAACTTTCAAGAATAACGAAAATTATTTTTTTTGGTTTTCTATCCAAAACTTTAATTACCGAGTCAGGTGATTCATGCAATAGTTTAAACTTCTCATTAAGTTCATCTTCGTCAAAATATTCATAAGATTTAAAATCAATATCATCAGCAAATAAACTGGCACCAGTGTTCCACACAACATTTATTCCTGCATGATTTAAAACCATATTATCAGAAAAGTAAGCTGAACCAACATTAATCGGAACGATTCCTACACCTCCTCTTATTGGTATTATAAGTAATCCAGCAATTAATAGATAAAATGCAGCCCAAAATTTTTCGGGTTTTAATTTTTTAATTTTTTTGCCAATACATAAATAATATATCCAAAACATTCCGAGGGCAAGATCAAGATATAAAAATACGAGTAAAACAAATCGCCAATTACTTGTTGAGGAGCTGAGAACACTAGGAGTGTTTAAGTATTGCAAAGGCGTATCATCAAGTCGAAATCCCCAATATTTATAAATCTCTGCATCTCCGATAATTATTAAAGAAAAAACAGCAATTAATATCCCAGTATAAATATCAAGCGATATTTTTAATACTTTATGTGTTTTAAAAAATGCAGAAATAATAAATAATGGAGTAGCAAAAAAGCCAATATAAGAAACCATTGATAAATCAAGCTTAAAGCCATGTATAAAACTTGCACAAATATTCCAAAAGCCAGCTCCTTGAATTTCATTAAGGTTGAATAAAAGAAAATAAATACGTGCAATTTCAAAGAAAAACAGCCAGAATAACAAATAATAAAAATATATTAGAAACTTTTTAGCTTTCATAAATTTGCAATATTATGTATTACAAAAATAGAAAAAGAAACATAAATCTTTATCAAATTATATTTTAGAATTAGATAAATAGGTAGATTTTAAGTTTTATATATCATAATAGATTGACTTTCAGCATATACAGTGGACAAATAACATTTCAATAAGCTTAATTTACGATAAATTTATTTCTTTCTGAAAATGATTATTCAATATACAGATAAAATTGTTTCTTTTACTGGCAAGTTTGGTAATATCATACCGTAGTTTTAGATGTGAGTATTTGCTATATACATATTGATTGCCAATACTTTACGCAAAAGTGTTTGTATTGCATATTAATTTTAATTGTTAATAAGTGCTTAATTTATAATTGTTAAAAGTTTTGTCATCTACTAATGGCAGTCTTAATATATATTTTTTAATTTTGCATATCAAGAATTTAAGATTATTATATGCATATTAAAAATCCGATATTATTAACTTTGTTCCTTTTGTTTTTTGGAACTATTACGGCTCAAGAAGAACAAGCAGTAAAAAAAATAAAATCTTATCAAAAGCTAGAGCTTGGTTATATGTTCGGTGGTCAAGCTTATAACGACAACTTTAGCTATAATCCAGGATTTCAAGGACATGGAGTTTTTGGTTTTCATATTAGCAAAAGATTTAATGTTGGATTTGGCGTAGGTTATTATCAACTTACCAAGGAAAGGTTCTTACCCATTTTTGCAGAAGTTAATGGTTATACCAAAGGGAATGATAAAATATCTAATCTTATTACAATGCAATTAGGATATGCCCCTGGCTGGTACAACGAACAGATAGGTTATAGTGATTATCAATATAGTGGGGGAATATTTTTTGATGCTGGTTTTGGCTTACAAATCAAAATTAATAATCATGTATCTGCCTATTTTAAGTTATCGTATCGACATCAATTTGCACACATATCGTACGAGTTATTTAGGGGTACAACTCATTCAGAACCATTAAATTATGATTTGCTAAATATCGCTTTCGGAATTAAATACTCAAAATAGTTTGAGTGCCAAATATTTATGATAAATATATTTCAACATAAAACCTACTTTTTAATATTAATACTAATATTTACAGGAATAAAATTAGTATCACAAAACATTGTAATAAACGAAGTTGTATATTCTAACAAAACTGGTTTGCAAGATTTACATGGCGATACTCCCGATTGGATTGAGTTGTATAATAATTCGACTATTGCTGTAAATTTAGAATCTTATGCTATTTCAGATGGTTTGGATGCTGATGATTATTGGCATTGTCCTTATTACGTACTGGCACCAGGCGAATATAAAATAATTTTTGCCTCAGGAAAAGATATTAAAAAAGACGCCGAATGGCATACCGATTTTAAATTAAGCTTAATGAAAGAGCAAGTTTTTTTAATGAATCCGCAATCAAGCGTAATCGATTTTGTTCCTATACAATGTGTTCCTGCAGATAATAGTCTAGCTTGCAAACCTGATGGAAATACTCTCAATCGAAAAATATGTATTCCAACACCAAATATGAGTAATAATAATGCACAAGAAGTTGAGATTAACTATTTGCCTGATACCCTTACTGTAAGTCATGCTAGTGGTTTTTATAATGGAACTATTGGTGTTGAATTAAAGAACACACAAACTGCTAATCAAATTTATTATACCTTAAATGCCGATAATCCTAATAATAATGACAATGTTTTTACCGAAACACTTATTTTAGATGATAGAACACAATATAAAAATAGGTTTGCAAATAAAGCAGAAATAAATTTTAAAGTAAGTGATGATATTTTTAAAGCACAAGTATTACGAGCACAAGTTTTTAGTGAAGGATGTCCAGCTAGTAACTCTATAAACCACACTTATTTTATCAGCAACACGGCAACAAATCCTTATGATGTTCCTGTGGTTTCGATTATTACAGACAAAGACAATCTTTTTGATGATGATGAAGGCATATACATATTAGGTAATAATAATAATTATTGGCAAAGAGGCAAAGCTTGGGAGCGAGATATTTTTCTTGAAATTTTTGATAAATCGGGGAACACTATTATTGATCAGATGGCTGGAATGCGAATACATGGAGGTGGCAATCGCCAATCCGAACAAAAATCATTACGATTATATTCAAGAAATAAATTTGGCAAAGGATGGTTTACATATCCTTTTTTTGAAGACAAACTTCATATAGACAGTTGTAAAAGACTGTTACTCAGACATGTAAAAGACTGGAATCGTACTATGATAGTCGATGAATTATGTCAAAACATTGTAAAACCTATGAATATTGATTACTCTGCTTTTAATACTTCACTTGTTTTTATTAATGGAGAATACTGGGGGATATATAGTTTACGCGAACGCCAAGATGAGTATTATGTAGCAAATAATTATTTAATTGAAACTCCCGAATTAACAATTATTGAGTCAACACCGCAAGAAATAATTGCCAAAGAAGGCTCAATAGATGACTATAATGAACTTATCACAATTATAGAAATAGCAGACAAAGATTCTGAGGATTTTTTTACAAATATGGATCAAATTATAGATCTAGACGCTTTGATTGATTATTACTGTGCAGAAATTTATTTAGCAAACCTTGATTTCCCTTTTCGCAATATGAGTTTGTGGAAAACAAATAACGACACCTCCAGATGGAGATATTTCTTTTATGATTGTGATGCTTGCATGAATAGATTTAACTACAATCATTTTCGTGATTACGGCAATAGTTTTGAGGATTTTTACAAATTTGATGATAAGTATAAAACTATTTTGACTTTATTGCTTCAAAATAAAAAGTTCCAACAAGAATTTCAATCAAAAATGTTTTATCACTTAAATTACACCTTTACTCCCGAACGTGTAATATCCGAAATTGAAAAATTAGAAAAGGTATATAGTCCATTAATAAACGAGCATATTTATAGGTGGCACACTCCTAGCGATTATGTAAAATGGAAACAAGATATTGACAGGCTCAAAGCATTTGCAATGAATCGACCTATTGTTGTAAAAAAATTCATAACAGAATATTTTGGCATTCCTTTCGATATTTTCCCAAACCCAGCTAACAAAAGTTTTAATATCAAATTTCTTAATGAGACAGGAATTGTTAAAATAAATATAAAAGATTTATACGGTAGAACGGTTTATCAAAACAGATATTATTATCCAGACAGTGTAATTACGATAAATACCGATTTGCCACAAGGTTTATATCTGGTAAACATTACTATTAATAATATGATATTTACAAAAAAATTGATCATGCTATAATAATGAGATATACACCAATTTATATATTATTATTAGTCGTTCTTTTTCAAAACATATATTCGCAAGAATTGAGATTTGAAGCTGGATTAGATTACACAATAAAAAAAATCAATATTGGATTAGCAACAGAATTACGCCAACCCTCAGTACTTAATAACGACTATTTAGGTTTAATAGAAACCGAAATTGAGTATAAAATCACAAACCGTTTTGATGTCGAAGTTGGCTATAGATTTAAAACAAATATTGAGGAGTTTTATCCCGAAAATCATATTGAATACAACAATAAACATCGCTTGACATTTGAAATGGCTTATAATCTTAGAAGATTTGAGAACGATATCAAACTCAAGGATGCAATTAGGTATCAAACTAATTTTTCGGAAAGCGGAAAAATAAAAAACTATCTAAGAAATGCATTTGAATTAAACTACAAGCTTACCAATAAATTTAAACCATACATTACTAATATTTTATACTACAATATTGATGAAAATCGTTTTTCGGAATATAGGCTTAAACTTGGTAGCGAATTTGACATCGGGAAAAACAGTCTGGATTTATTTTATATTATTGAGATAGATCTTTCCAGAATTGAACGCACACGATATATTTTAGGTATTGCTTATGGTTTTTCGTTATAAAGAGATATTAGCACAGGCACTCCCCTTTAGGGGATGGGGGTAGCGAAGGAAATTTATTGATAGTAAAACGTTTTTGAAGTAAGAACAAGAGAACAATTGAACAATAGAACAAGAGAACAATTGAACATTAGAACAAGAGAACAAGAGAACAAGAGAACAAGAGAACAAAGAACAAAGAACAAAGAACAACGAACAACGAACAACGAACACTTCGACAAAAGCTCACTTCGACAAGCTCAGCACATCGCAGTGCATCGCAAAGAACAAAGAACACTTCGACAAGCTTACTTCGACAAGCTCAGCACATCGCACTTCGACAAGCTCAGCACATCGCAGCACATCGCAGCACATCGCAGTGCATAGCAAAGAACAGAAGAACGCAGTAGTATGAGACATAATCTCAAAAACTTATTATTATTAAAACATCAAATTGTGTTTATTCCTATGCGTCATAAAACCCTTGCGAGCTTTGCGTAAACCTTATCGAACCTTGCGGTAAAATTTAAATATTTCTTAACCGCAATGGCACAAAAAATACGCAAAGAACACAAAGAAGAACAAAAAATTAAAGTAAATTGTATCAGCGAAGGCACTCCCATTTAGGGGTCGGGGGTAGCGAAGGAAATTTATTGATAGCAAAACGTTTTTGAACAATTGAACAAGAGAACATTAGAACAAGAGAACAATTGAACATTAGAACAAGAGAACAATTGAACATTAGAACAAGAGAACAATTGAACATTAGAACAAGAGAACAATTGAACATTAGAACAAGAGAACAAAGAACGACGAACAACGAACAACAAACAAAGAACAAAGAACACTTCGACAAAAGCTCACTTCGACAAGCTCAGCACATCGCAGCACATCGCACTTCGACAAGCTTACTTCGACAAGCTCTGCACATCGCACTTCGACAAGCTCAGCACATCGCAGCACATCGCAAATGTGATTATTCGTGCAAATCCACAAAATCACAAGTTTATAAGAATAATTATTCGTAATCTATTTGTCAGAATTACATTTTTCCATTCTAAATATTCTAAAAGTCAAATCCTTTTTGTAAATTTACAACAAAATTTAAAACTATGAGCGATATTCTTAAAAAGGCCAAAGTTTGGCTAACAGACATTTTTGATGCTGACACAAGAACAGAAGTTGAACAAATGATAAAGAATGATAAAGAATTGCTAACAGAATCTTTTTATAAAGACCTTGAATTTGGTACTGGTGG
>JAQUBO010000133.1 GCA_028686735.1 Bacteroidales bacterium | reverse complement strand
ATCGTAAGAATAATTCAAATCTTGAAGAATAACAGAACCTGTATTTTTCGTTGTAAAGAGTCTTGTTAATCTAAAATTCTCATCATCGTATGTGTATGTGGTTTCTGAACTATTTCCATAAACAATCTTTGTTCTTTGCCCTCTTGCATTATAGTTTATATTGCTTATATATTCAGTAGTTCCTTCTTTAACCTGCTCCAATAATCCTCCCTTGTTATAAATATTTATTATAACAGTGCTATCGGGTTGCGTTATGGATATTGGTCTGTTCAAAGCGTCGTATGTTGTTTCGGTTTCAAATTCTTCGGTTTGCAGATTTACAGTGCCGCTATAATCCAAAACGTTCTGATAATCAACTGCAAACTTTTTCTTCAAAGATAGCAAATTGTTTTTAAAGTCGTATGAAATTTGTCAGATTTCGAACATTATTTTTCATTACTAAAAATAATTCTTTAACCCAAAATAAGCTTGATATTTTAATATTATTCCTTAACATAAATGCTGATTATCAATATGTTATGATTTTGAGTTTTTGAAAAGCGCCATATGGTACAGTACCCATATGGCACAGTACCCAAATTAGTCTCTTCTTTCAAGTAATACAGTATTAATGTCAATTATTGAATCCTCTTCTTTAGAATTCATTAAAAACATATTGTTTTTAAAATTGAGTATAAATTTTACCGACAACAAAAAGTCATTTAACGAATAATGCCAAAATTGTTTATTATCTTTTTTATATATGTAAAAATCTTTTTTTATCGCAGAAGAATCCTCATACACATAATAGTAACCTCCATAACCAGTACTGCTAATAATTGAATTAATCGTGATGTCAAAAACCCTCTGCCCTTGAAAATTGTATGCAAATACCCGATTGACTTGATAAAACTCATCTCCTATTGCTGTCACGAGAAAGTGCATTATTTTTGTTTTTTTGTCAATTAGAAAATATTGCATATCGAACTTATTCCATCTTATATTTCCAAAAACAATAGAATCTGAATAAAATGAAACAGTTACCAATGTGTCAGCTTCGATTAAATCGGGATTATATGGATAAATGCCATATGTTTCAAAAAAGCACATGTTAACATTGAAAGAATTAAAAATGTCACAAATCAACGAATCTGATTTAATATTAAAATTTATCTTAACGTTGGAAAGGTCCATTAGTTTTTTCTCTTTTTGAGAATATACAAATGACGTTAATAGAACAAAGATTATAGTTATTGTTTTATTCATATATTATTTGCTAAAGTTAAACAACTCGCCATTAGCATGAAGAAACAGTCGAAATGAGTTATATTCATTTATGTTTTCTATACCCGTTACTTTTTCACCTGAAACTGGTCCAATTACAACCCATCCTTTTTGTTCATCCATATGTATAAAATCAACATCTAAAATGGTTTTACCTCCTGTTGCTTTCTCAGAATATGGCTCTCTTACACCTACTTTACTTGCAAAAATGTTTACGTTTGAATTAATTGTTGTAAATAATAACTCTAAAAAATCATTACTATTCCCTACATTACATGCTGCTATTATTAATGCTCCATCATCTGAAATTGTATTTGCAAGTTTGGTAAGATCATTTATATATTTTGCTTCGTTACTAATCCAAGAATCAACCCATCCCCCTGCATATTTTCTTCTGAATTCAACCTCTCCAATATCCATGAATTCATCAAAAAGTACAAGATCATTATTTAAAATCCAGATTCCTCCACAATTTGTGTGTGCATTAGCCATTTCGTAACTTCCACACTTATAATTTACATCTGGACCTCCCGGTATTTGCGAAGTATTATTATCACTGGTACCATGCATATACAAAAATATCGCACCTATTCTAATATTTTCTTCAGATATCAATTCCATTACTTGATCATAGGCATCTTCATATGTTGTGCCTGATCGAATTATCCAATTTTCATTGTTAATCTCTCCGTTTTCTGTCATTTGTTGATACATTTCTGGACTAACAAATGCAATCCCTTTCTCTATATTAGGTTCAGCTTCCTCCAACCCATCCAAATCAATATAAGTAATCGGCTTATTCCCTGCATACTGATAAGGCGTATAATACGGGTACTTGTGCTGCAACGGGTCAACAGAGACAAACCGGCACAACCACCCTGCATAATACCTCGCTCCATAGTAATACAAGCCAGTTTCTTCATCTTGTTCTTTTCCGACATAACGATAACGCTTTAGCGAAACTTCTGCTTCCGTTGTTCCTAGTCTGTAGCTACTAGTGCCGAATGGGTGGTATTCTTCATAAGAAATAACATTTGCAGATTCGTCAAGTTCTAGAGAGGCGGATCCTAAATGATTATCGTATTGATATCGTATTGTAACATCCGGAGTCCCGAGTGTTACGCCGTATTCTACAGTTAAAGTGTCAATTATTGCAAATCGTTTACGATCATCGGCAATGTGGAGGGTTTGGCGTTCGGTTTCAATTACATCACTTATGAATTTACGATAAACTTCGTAACCGCTAATGTAATAACGTTCTTCTCGAATACCGCCTTGTTTTACAACTACTTTACGGGTACGCTCTCCTCCTGAATCATAGTTATAATAGCTGGTAACTGTTCCGCTGATGGTTTTATTCAATCTGTCACCGAAATCCCAGCCCATTTCAGAAATTCCGGGCATTGTGAGCATATTACCATGAGTGTCGTAGGTGTATTCGTTTTGTCCGTACTCATCATGTTTTAGCAACCTGTTGGTAGCAGTATCATAGAAATAATCTCTCGACCATTTGTTTTGACTGCTCATGTTTAGGATGTTTCCAAGTTTGTCGTATTCAAAAGTTTGGGTGTAATTACTTACATCGTTGCTTTGATTATCAAAAGGAACCGGAGAAACTATTGCCAAATCTGCTTTTGATGGCGCAGAATTTAAGCCTCCTTTTTCTCTACCAGTTGCCTCAATCAACCTATACAACGCATCATATTCATAAGTAGAAATCGGATCAATTACCGAATTATCAAAATAAACTGTCTGCTGTGCATTATCCTCAACTTGCACAATGTTTCCAACAGAATCGTAAGTGTAATTCAAATCCTGCAAAGTTACTTGCCCACTGTTTTTGGTGGTAAGCAATCTTGTAAGGCGGAAATTCTCAGTGTCGTAAGTGTATGCTGTTTTGCTGCCGTTGCCATAGTAAATATCGGTTCTCTGCCCCCTAGCATTATACTCAATATTACTAATATACTCTGTGCTGCCTTGCTTTACTTTTTCCAATAATCCTCCCTTGTTATAAAAATTTGTTATAACAGTGCTGTCGGGTTGCGTTATGGAAATTGGTCTGTTCAAAGCGTCAAATGTTGTTTGTGTAATAAATTCTTCGGTTTGCAGAGCTACTGTTCCGTTGTAATCCAAAACGTTCTGATAATCAACTGCAAATTGTTTCTTCAAAGATAGCAAATTGTTTTTAAAGTCGTATGAAATTTGACAAATTTCTAACATTAATTTTTATTACAAAAAATAATTCTTTAACCCAAAACAACCTAGATGTTTTAATATTATTCTTTAACATAAATACTGATTATCAATGTGTTATGGTTTTAGATTCTTGAAAAGGGATATATGGTACAGTACCCTGATTGACGCTTTTATCACTAAAGGAAAGCTAAAGCAAATGGTTTTATAACAAACAAGAAAATGGTATATATACCAAAGACATTTATATCAATCGTCTCTATTTTAAAATTACTGTTTTTTAATTTTATCACAATCAAAGTTAATGACATATATGGCTCTATGTGTATCGCGAACTAGCAAAACTTCCATTGATTCTTTCTTTTTATAAATTGAGTCATTTAAATTTATAGAGTCATAAAGCCCGCTCGTATCGCCGTTAAGAAGAACCAGTATTTCTGCATTACTGTCTTTTATAATAACTGTTTCATTCATGTGATTTTTCTCGTCTAAATATTTATTTATAACCAAGCCTTTATACTCTTTATCATTTACAATAGTTTTTTTATTCTCACAAGCTCTGTAGGGTGCATTTTTTGTAATCCCTATTATTCCTAAGTAAATTACAATAAATGTTATTACAAAGAAAAGAAAATAATATTTTTTTTGCTTAGGCATAAACTAATAAAGAATTGTTGATTTTTCCGACCACTTAAATCCAACATTAATACCTTTTGGTCCTTTGCCTATACCATAACCTCTCTCAAGATAATTATCGCCATAATTAATTAATGCATCCTTGTTTGTACTATTTAGCGGAATATCTCCAGAATTAGTAAATCCAAACATAAACAAACTAGCATCCCAACCCGACGACTTACCTTCATACATATTGTTTATAAATGGAGATCCATCATTTGTGTAAATTGACGCTTCATTATAAGATATTCCTCCATAATATCCAATAGTGGGGCCATGAGAGAAGTAAAAGTTTTTTAATCCTTGTGAATCGGTAATAATTCCTAATTCCAACTCATATCCCCCACCGAATGCAAACCCCGCCGATATAGACTGAGTACCTGCACCATTCGTACCGATTGGTGCTGTCAATAGCATATTAGACTTATTTTGCATCTCTGCATTGAAATCATATTGTATTTCTTTCATCGAGCCATACCCACTTTGCATAAACTTGAAATTCTCACTTGAACTTAATTGGGAGTAATATTTGCCATATTGCTCTGCTTGGGCTTGAGTTATATTTTTAAATACTCCGTTTTCTTTTTTAAGCGAGAAGTAGTCTGAAGTTTTCATAATAATAGCTTCTCCTCCTTTTCCTCGCTCATCATAACCTAATAATTTCCCACTATAGCTTAAGATTGGATTATCCAAAGCTCCGGTAGGGTCTGTTCTTATTATTGGGCTATTTTGACAATACGAGTACGGACTTACCCAGCTTCTTTGGTCTGCCATTGGGTCAACACTCACGAACCTACACAGCCAAGCCGCGTAATACCTCGCCCCATAATAATAAAGTCCGGTTTCTTCGTCCCGTTCTTTGCCAACATACCTGTATCGTTTCAGCGAAACATCAACTTCATTTCTGCCACTGCGATAACTTGTAGTTCCAAACGGGTGATATTCTTCATAAGATATTATGTTAGCGCTTGCGTCAAGCTCCAAACACGAAGAACCTAAATGATTATCATATTGATAACGGACAGTTGTTTCTGGAGTTGTTGATAAATCTCCTTCTTCAACTATTAATAAGTCGATTATTGCAAAGCGTTTACGATCTTCTGCAATATGTACTGTTGCTCTTTCGGTTTCTATCACATCACTTATGTATTTTCTGTAAACTTCACAACCGTTATTATAATATCTTTCTTCTCTTATTCCGCCTTGTTTTAAAACGACTTTACGGGTTCGTTCACCGTTTGCATCGTAATTGTAATAGCTGGTTACTGTTCCGCATACTGTTTGAAATAATTGGTCTTTGTAATCCCAGTCCATTAAGGACAAATGTGGCATACTCAGCATGTTTCCGTGAGCATCGTAGGTATATTGATCGATTGTGCCGGAATGTCTTAATAAACGATTTGTGCCTACATAATAGGGCGCAACCTGGTCGTCATAAAAATAATCTCTGGACCAATTGTCGTTTAAAGGATTTGAAGTAATACTCTTCATATTGAGAATGTTTCCCAGTTTATCATACGTGTATTTTTGGGTATAATTGTACATTGATGCGGAAGCAGGTGGAACTGGTATGCTATTCGAACTTAAATCTGTATTTGATGGGGCATAGTTAAGTCCGCTTTTCTCTCTTCCGGTTGCCTTAATTAAACGGTATAATGCATCATACTCATACGTAGATAATGGCTGTATTTCTGCATTCCCAAAATAATTTGTGCTTTGTGCAGTATCATTAATGCTAATAATATTTCCTACAGAATCATAGGTATAGGTTAAATTTTGTAACACTACAGAACCTGTATCTTTTGTCGTTAACAGATTTGCTAATCTGAAATTTTCATCATCGTATGTGTAACCAGTCTTAGTACCATTCCCATAATAAATTTCTGTTCTTTGTCCTCTGGCATTGTATTCTATGCGACTTATATATTCATCTTCGTCATAAAGAACCTGTTCCAACAATCCTCCTTTATTATAAACATATTGAATTGATGGTATTGCTATTGGGGTTGGAGGCAACGGCGGATCAGGCGGTGGAACCGGAATATCCGCTGGCGATGGAGGCAATGTACTATCTATGTTTATTGGTCTGTTCAAAGCATCAAAACTTGTTTCTGTTATAAATTCTTCGGTTTGCAGAGTAACAGTTCCGTTGTAATCCAAAGTATTCTGATAATCAACTGCAAACTTTTTCTTCAAAGTTAGCAAATTATTCTTAAAGTCGTATAAATAAAAGTTGGTTTTTCCGTCTTGAGAGTAAAGATTTTCTACTTGTCCGATATTATTCAAGTTGGCATTTGTGCCGTATTCTATTTGTTGAACTTTCTTTTCGGTTGCTGTACCTGCTTTTAAGTATGTGTTTTTGGGTCTTAAAAGTTCATCGTATTCGTTTGTTGTTCTCTGGTCGCGGCTGTCCCAAACATAAATCGGCATCTTCGCAGCATTATATATTATCCAACGTTTGCCAGAGTCAATATTGCTGGTCATAATTAGTTGACCTGCCATGTCGTAAGTGTTTTGGGTCATGGAACGTCCCAAAGCATCCTTTACAGCTGTTATCTGGCCCAGAATGTCAAGGGTTTGTGTTGTAATAACATCACCAAAAGTTCCGTTATCGTCGATAGTTTTATAAGCTACTCCAAGCGGACTAATCAAAACTGTTTGTGGAGTATCGTAGTGTGGAGAGCTGATATCGCAATCATTTTGATCGTAATTTTTTTGTTCCCAAGCATTAAATTCTACTTTAGATGTTGTGCCATCGGGGAAATCTGTCTGGATAAGTCTTCCTGCAGGATCATAGTGCATTATAGGAGTAACTCCGTACTCCATAAGCTCGTCTTCGTCTACATATAACTCATTGGTCGAGAACCAAGGCTCGTACTGCTTTATAACGTTGCCTTTATTGTTATAAATTATACGCCCGCTTGCGACAAAGCGAGTGCTGCACTCAACTTCCTCCGGGTCACCATATTCATCGAGTTGCCAGGCCAAACCATCTTCGGCAGATGCTTTTATTAAAATAGGTTGTCCAAGGCCATTAGAATATTCGTAGGTTTGAAGAAACTCGGTACATGTTCCATGAACAGTTTTTGCGTTCACAAAAACATATACCGGTTCTTGGTTCTCAGTCCAATTATCTAATACATAGTAAAATTCGACAGTTGGCGAACTTATGGAGTCGCCTTCGCCTTGCGAGCCAAACAAAGCTTGTTTTGTAACCATCCCCAAGCCGTCGATGCTCATTTCAATTCCGTTACCATTTGGATCTTCGAGATAAAACGGCTGCATTGCTACATAATTATTATCGAGGTAGCTAGAGTTGTTCAAAGCATCAATAACCTGAATTGGCAATAGATAATAATCGTCGTAAACAATTTCGGTAGCATTACCCAGTGAGTCATATTTACAAACTGGCAGATAAAAGTTTTGAATGTCAAACTCAACATATTCCGATGGCATCCAATATTCAGTATCGCTGTTTTCAGGCACGTACCCAGCATCGGAAAGTATGGTTTTTAATTCTGATGCTGTTGGAGCATTGGTACGCCCATCGGCAACAACATGAGTATTAATCAATGCATCAGTCATTGCAAGAACAAAACTTTTGTATGGCAAACCATGAGAAGATACGCTACCCAAACTAAGTGGATTTTCACATGTTGAGTCGTAAAACAAAGTTTTTTGATGCTGAATTATTTCTTTATCGAGATTTTCATAATCCGAAAAATTCTCAATTGTTAGTTTTGAGCTGCTTGTTTCAAAATCAAAAACTTCATAATTTATTGTTTGGTACGGCACTCCTATTCTGTGAAAACCAGTATTTTCATTAGAATTAAAAAATGAATTTTCTTTAACAGAAACAAGAGTTTTGTCTTGTCCAGAAACAGCATTTGTTAATCTTTTATAAGCTACTGTTGCCTGTTTTAAAGGATTTCCAAATTCGTCAAAATCAAGGTTAAGAGTATGCACAATTCTCGGATCTGCTAATACTCTTTCATAATTAAGATTTATGCTTTCGCTTGGCAAGACCATGACATAAAAACTATTGATACCAGTATTCAACTTTATTTATCCTTTTACCATCTTGATATTTGATACCGTATTTAATGTGTTCATGTTTTCGACTCCAAACATCAAAGACGCCATCTCGCTCATCATCTATATAATACCCTGTCAATTTACATCTTCCATTAAAATAAAATTTATAAAAAAGCCCATTTTTTTTTCCATCTTCATAATAAGAAATTGTTTTTACGTTTCCTATAATATTTGTGGTAACCCACCAGCCTACTTTCTTTCCGTCTATCTTAACATTTAGTTCAGTAGAATCTGTAATGCTGATAAGATTAAAACTTGTTTTGTCCATATTTTGACTGAATGTAACAAATGAAAACAACAACAATACTATTATTATACTTAAAATTCTATTTGATTTTACCACTAGGTGTCCCATTTCGAGAAGTTATTTTAATATTAAACATATATCCTACTGTTTGCTCTAAATTAATATCATATTCACACACTGATATTATCTGATTTTGTGGAATTAAATCTTTATCTATGTTGACAGCATAATCAATAAAAATACCATAACTACCATTATCCACATCATTGCCATATTGTTCCATGACATCAGAACCTAATAATTGTAATTCATAATCACTCATTGGTTTTAACCCTGCTCCCATTAATGCATTAGTGAAGTTTTGCATAACAGCGATAACATTCCCAGGCAGATTAATATATTTATCAGCAAAACCCATAAAATGACCTAATTCATGTGCAAGGATTCTTTCATGTTTTGTTATTTCGTAATATTTTAGATTAATATAGTCATATTCTCCTTTGGTGTAAGAAAATGATGAACCATCTCCATGAGTAGACAATTGATTGACAATTACTCCAGAACCTTGATTCCCATCAATCAGTTTTTGCGCATGACCGATACTTTTAACATACTCTATATTGTTCTGAATTGTAACATTGTATTGTATTCCATCTACACTGTATGATCCGCCTTTCAAGTATTCATCCACCTCATTTTCTTTTAAGTCATAGTTTTTGGCTTTCCTACCATGTTTGACAACATAAATATCATTGGTAACAATAATGTCAACAATTTTACCATCTTCTGACTTAGAAATAGTTATTTTTGGTTTTTGACCATTGTCGTCAATATAAACTAATGGATTATTATAAGCATACCCATAAGGAGAGAAATGCAACATTTCATTGGCTTTCTTGTCTGTTGAGATAAACCTTCCAATCCACGCACAATAATATCTCGCTTCAAAATAGTACAGCCCTGTTTCTTCATCACGTTCTTTCCCAACGTACTTGTAACGTTTTAAACTAACTTCAGTTTCTGAAGTTCCAGAACGATAGCTGGTAGTTCCAAATGGGTGATATTCTTCGTAAGAAATTATTGCGGCCGAAGAATCCAATTCCAAACAAGCAGAACCCAAGTGATTTGAGTACTGGTAACGTATTGTTTCGCTTTCTGGAAAAATTGCTGAAATGTTTTGGTTACAGTTCAAAGTAGGTTTTTTGGTTTTCAAATTTGTCTTTATTGTCAGTGTTATATTGTTTATGTTTTTGAAAAGCTCCATGTGAGACATTATTTTTATAAGCCTAGTGAGATTCTGTATTCCCAAAGCAAGGCTCCATTAAGTAAATAGTAATATTCCACTTCTCCTATAAATGTTCCTTTTTCAACTACTAACCGATATTTAGTAACAAATTTGTTGATGCTTTTATCAAAGATTTTTACATTTCCAATTTTGAGATTTGCTTGGATAATTCTACTAAAACAATATTCATTGAGATGTTCGAATTCTTCTCTTGATATTCTAGTTTCTAAGTTTTTATCACAAATGAAATTATAAATATCTCGCTGGACATCGGAGTCATTAACAATAAAAAACTCTTGGTCGATTTGACTAAAGAATAATGAATAGTAATAGAAAAATTCATAAGAAAAGTCAGTTGTCTTTGTGTTTATTGAGTCGCAGAAGCGAATTGCATCATTAATTGGGATATATATATTAAAACTATTTTGATTATACACCAAGAATTTTATATTTTGTTCTTCAAGTGTATGTAAAATGCTTGTTTTTCTTTTAATGCTAGTATTACATGATAAAATTATTGCTAATGTAAATACAATAAAAATTATTTTTTGGTTATTTTTCATACAGTTAAAGTTCTTTTATACCTGGTATAGTTTTTCTTTCTGTTGCAAATGCATATT
>JAQUBO010000404.1 GCA_028686735.1 Bacteroidales bacterium | reverse complement strand
AGTAACTGGTTCTAAATTTCTAGTACAGGCCGATAACACAGCGATCATGGTCGATGCTGGCTTGTTTCAAGGAGGCTTTGAATGGCGGGAACGCAATTGGCATGACTTTCCTAGCTACTCCGGGATGGCGTTAACCAACTTAGATGCGGTACTACTTACCCATGCCCATATTGATCACACTGGGCTACTTCCTAGATTAAGCCAAAAAGGGCTGAAATCACCAGTTTTTTGCACTGAAGCCACCCAAGACTTGCTTAAACTATTGCTGCCAGACTCTGGACGCCTCAATCAGGAGGAATCAACCTTTAGGGGCAAACACGGCTACTCGCGTTATAAGGATCCCCAACCCCTCTATACGGAACTAGATGCGATCGAAGCTCTTAAACTCCTTAAGGCTGTCCCCTTCGAAAATCGCTGCAAGATAGCCAACTCTGCCTATGCTACCTGGTATCGCACCGGTCATATTCTTGGCGCTGGAGCCATTAATGTAGAGCTTGGCGATCAGACGCTGACGTTTTCGGGAGATCTCGGTCGCTACAATATGCCTATATTACGTGATCCACAGCCCTTGCCATTAGGGGAAACTCTAATTATCGAGTCTACCTATGGCAATCGTGATCATGTCAAGGGAGACATCCTCACCCAACTAGCAGAAGTAATTTCTACTACCACCGAACGAGGGGGGGTAATAATCATCCCCAGCTTCGCCGTAGGACGCGCCCAATTACTGTTGTACTATTTGCGTGAGCTAAAGGAACAACAACGCATACCTAACATCCCCGTCTTTGTTGATAGCCCCATGGCCACTGATGCTACAGCAATTTATGCTAGACACCCCAAGAGTTATGATGAAGAGGCACTCCAAATACAAAGCTCGGGACACCAACCCTTTTCCCTTCCTAAACTTCATTACATACAAAGTGCTGCAGAATCAAAACAACTGAACAGCATCACCAAACCTATGATTATTATTGCAGCTAGTGGAATGCTGACTGGTGGGCGTGTACTGCACCATGTTTTTCACCGGATTAGCTCCCCACTTAACGCTGTCCTCTTTACCGGCTATCAAGCTTCTGGATCCACCGGAGGAGTACTTCAATCCAGGCCGAAAATAATTAGAATATTTAAGCAAGATCTACCTGTACGAGCACAAATCGCTACTCTTAGCGGTCTTAGCGCTCACGGAGATCGAAATGAACTAATTCGTTGGCTCACCGAATCAATCAAACAATATAACAAAACACCACGGCGAATTATCGTAGTACATGGAGAGCAAGAAGCCACCCAAGATTTTGCGAATCTATTACAAACTACCTTTTCGGTGCCCACTCAAATTCCACACTATCAGGAAACAATTGAGCTAGATTAGCTGAAGTTCACACCTCTTGACTATAACACTAGAGACCTTAAAAAAATCTATATATCATCCCAGTCCTTGGCATTACTATACATCTAAGGGAATCTTAGGTCTGCTACCCTATAGCCCCCGAAGGGGGGGAGACAAAGAGCTTTGACCCAGAAACAGAGCCGCACCGCGAAGTAGAGTGACCTACTTAGGACTGCGACCGCGATACAGCTCCTTTATCGCCTGACGTCGTACACAACCCTGCTGCGTAGGGACACGCTTCGCCATTCGAAGCCCTTCTTCCCTCACATCCTAGCACTCTATGTAAAAACGGACTCCCACTCATCATTTTATGACAACAAATCAGCATTTTAGATACCCCCCAGTTTCCATGCCATTATTTTTTGCTCAACTCTCGAGTTGCCTTTCTTCAAGTAACCTTTCATGAACAATTTGACGGACAGCCTCTGCCGAATCTGCCTCAACAAGTCGTTGACGCAACTCTGGAGCTCGAGGGAAATGGGCAGAATAGATCTTAAAAAACTTTTTCAACGGCCGCACGTCAGATTCTGGACCGTGCACTTCTAAATACATATCCAAATGCTGCAACAACAAGGACAGCTTTTCTTCGATTGACCGCTCCATAAAAGGTCTTGTCTCTGAAGCAGAATTAAACAGAAATAAATCGTGGAAGATCCCCCTCCCCACCATAACCCCATCGACTCCGTACTGTTCCGATTTGTAGTTAGCTTCTCTTCGGCTACCAACATCGCCATTCCCAATAATCAAGGTAGAACTACCTAAAGCGTTCCTTAATTGCACTACCTTCGCAATCTCACCCCAGTTAGCTGGTTGCTGTGATTGCTCCACCGCAATCCTACCGTGGATCGTCAAAACATCAGGCTTAAGTCCCAATAGGAAATTAGTCCACTCCTCAGTTGCCCAACGCTTTAATCCTAGTCTCGTTTTAATGCTTAAAGGCAGACCGCCAGCTCCCTCTCTTGCCGCAAGTACAATTTCCTCTGCTAGTGGCCAATTCTCAATCATAGCAGAACAACAACCTTGTTTAATCACCTTGGGGACCGGACACCCAAAATTAATATCGATCCCATCAAAGCCCAATTCCACCAGTAGCCGACTAGCTCGATAGAAGTTCTCAG
>JAQUBO010000403.1 GCA_028686735.1 Bacteroidales bacterium | reverse complement strand
ATCCAAGTAACTGGTGTAGGTAGTGCAACTGATCCATTTAGAGCTTATTGATAAATAAAAATGGAGCTTTTCCAGTTAACTGTGTCTGAAGAGAAAATTCTAATAAAAATTTAAATGTACTTAATTAAAAAAGTTAAGTGCATTTTTAATTGCATTTGAAGGAGAGGATTATATGAGCTTAACTGAATTTAGAAGAAGCAAAACTAAAATGAAAGTATCTGGTATATTTCAAAGTATTGAAGCTACAAAAAATTATGCTAGAATCCTAACGCATATTGAAACTTGTTATCGTAACGAAGTAAACAAATATCAAGCAATAAAAAGATTGCTTGAAGGCAAACTTTTTACTGTTGATGAATTAATTAATAAAAGTTAATAATTTTCGTATGCAATAATTTAATTGAGACATTATCACAAGTTAAATACTAAATCCTTAAATAGTTACCATTAGATGTTGCAATTGAAACAAGTTTAATGATAGAATAAGGTTTAGATAGTGGAAAGAGGAAATATACATGTATCAAAAACGTTTATGGTTTTCGTTTGTTAGTGTAATAGTTATAGCTTTAGGCATAATTATTTCTTCTTATACACTTTTTTATGGATGTCAAAACTATACACATGAAATAACATTACCTGATAATAAAAACAATATTCATTAATTATACTTTAAAACCCTAGCTTATATTAGATATGATTTAATAATGTTGGAGCTAAAACTTTAAGTAATACTACTGACCAAAAGATATTTAAAGGTAATTGAAGATAAGATACTTGAAGATATTCATTCAGCATTCAGCTAGATTAAAAAAAGTTGATTTTATTGAAGAATAAAAAATAAGAAAGAGGTAATTATGAAACAATTAAAAATAATAAATAAATCATTAATTGGACTTATAGTAATTCTCATTTTCTTTTTCTTAGTAGGAATTACTTATTCTTACTTTTTAGCAGACATAACTGGTTCAGAAACAGAAACAACTTTAATTAGCGAATCTGGAAAACTTGATATAGTTTTTGATGGTGGACCAACTATTACTTCAGCGGGATTCTTTCCTTCTTCTGAACCTTTTGCAACTAAAAACTTTACAGTTACAGGCACCTCTACTGCTGAAGAAGGATTTATCGGTTATAGGTTATTATTAATTATTGATGAAAATACTTTTTCAACAGGAGCAATTAGTTATACATTAACAAGCACTACAAGCGGTAATGGACAACCACTTCAATCAACGGAAGACTATAAAAGCTTATATACTTTTAGTGGTTATTTGGGAACAGGGTTCTTTGAAGGGATAGCAGCGGGCGCTACTCATAATTATTCATTAAAATTTTATTTTCTAGATACAGATACAGATCAAACAGCAGATATGGAAAAGTCAATTAAAGCTCATGTTCAAATTGAAAAATATATTGATCCATGTAATTACCAAGAATGTCCAGGTTTAGGTGGAGCAATCTTAGCCCAAGGTGATGGAGCCGCAGCAATTGAGGCAAAAGGTACACCAGATTTTAGTGTAATAAACGGTACAAGTGGACTTTATGCTGCCGATGATAATTATACTGTTAACGGACATAAATCTTATTACTATCGTGGGAAAAAGTCTGAACTAAATAATAATTTAATCTGGGGAGGTTTTCAGTGGAAGATAGTTAGAATTAATGGCGATGGTTCTGTAAGACTAGTCTATAATGGAACTGAGCTTCAGTTTAATACCAACAAAACCGTAAATGTAAATGGTACAGATACTCAGTTAACAGGTACCCATGCATGGAACGAGACTAATAGAAATGATAATAAGTATTTAGGTTATATGTATGGCGGAGCAAATGGAGTAGCATCAAAATCTTGTAATGGAAGTATCTCAACTGCTGCGACCTATAATGAAACTGATACCAATATAAAAACAGTCCTAGATACTTGGTATAATACAAATATATCAGGTAAACCATTTGCATCAGAGGTCGTAGACAATCTATTTTGTAATGACCGTAGTAAGTCTTCAGGATTGGGTTATGGCACTTATACTACATCTTACGCAGCATATAATCGTCTACCCCAAACTCCAACATTAATGTGTGGGCAACAGAATGACCAATTTACAACCAGTGTAGATAGCGAAATAGGTAATGGCAATTTAACAAATCCAGTCGGATTATTAAGTGCTGATGAGGCAGCAATGGCAGGACTAGTTGATTATCAAGAAAATAGCACTAATTATTTATATACAAACCAAGAGTGGTGGTCGCTTTCGCCCAGCGGCATGTACTCAAATGGCATTGCGTACGTGTGGTATGGATGCTCATGCGGGGGTCTGCACGAAGGTTATGTCGACTACCCCTTCGGTGTGCGGCCGGCAGTTTCCCTCGACTCCGACATCCAAGTAACTGGTGTAGGTAGTGCAACTGATCCATTTAGAGCTTATTGATAAATAAAAATGGAGCTTTTCCAGTTAACTGTGTCTGAAGAGAAAATTCTAATAAAAATTTAAATGTACTTAATTA
>JAQUBO010000402.1 GCA_028686735.1 Bacteroidales bacterium | reverse complement strand
AAATCTAAATCAGTATGAGCAAACCTTAATAATAAAATTATGATTATAAATAATATGAATATTAAAAATGGAATATATTTAGTTGTAAAATTCTTAATATTTCTAAACATAAATACTATAGAAATTATAATATATAAAATAATGACACCATATAAAATTAAAACTGGGAGCCCACTAATATCTAAAATTTCCATATCAATAGTAATTTTACCAAATATGATTATTAAACAAATTATTAAATTAAATACATTGGAAATTTTCAAAAATAATTTACTTCCTTTTTCATTAGTACTTATTTTTATGATATAAGCAACTAGAAAAGTTAACCAAATAAGTATCAAAATAAAATTTGATTTATTTAAAATCTCTAAAATATAATTTCCTATAAAATTATAAGAAAAATATTCTATAAAACATTCAGTTATCGCATTAAATAATCCTGTAATTATTAAGATATTATAAATTCTTATATCATTGTTTTTAACTTTTTTTTTCGAAAAATAAATTATTATAATCAAAATAGAGATTAATAACGCACATATGGGAAAATAAATTTTGGGCATACCATCACACTACCTTTTTCTCATCTATAATTAGTCCAGTTTTGAACCAATTTTTTTATCTTTTTATAACCTTCATAATTTGTAGCCATAGTGTTATATTCAATACCGAAAATTTCACAAAGTACTTGTTCCAATGATATCACATTTTTAGGTTTAAAAATATTATTTTCTTCATAAACCAGGTCATACTCTCCGTCTTTACAAATTTCTTTAATATATTCAAGCCAGTAAGATTCATTTAATGTTTCAAATTTTTCAAGGTCTTTCTCCCAAATTTCATATCTAAGTGTTGCAAGCATATCTCTTAAATCTCTATATAAATTTAATTTTGATTAAGTATTAATTTGAAATTTTTTCCTAAAATTAACTACATATTTTTTATTTATAGCATCTATTCCACATGGAATTATTGAACTATCTGTTTTTTTTGCTAAATCGATTATTCCAGCTCTAAAAGGTCTTATAATTTCATTTTGCGAAAAATTCCAGGTGCTTTCTGGAAACATTAATATATTCCCTCCATTTAGTATAACTTTTTCCATTTTTAAAACTGATAAAAACCTATCTTCTAGAATATTTTTATCTACATAAATTACACCGTTTAGATATAGTGCAATACGATCTAAAAATGATTTAAAGTTATCTTTTGAGCTTGAATCAACTAAAATATGTACATTTTCATTAATTACTGCACAAAGTGTTGCTATATCATCATAAAACACATGATTAGAAGCAAAAATTTTTGGACCAGTTGGAAATTTTAATTCATAGTTCTTGTAATCAATAAGCTTTTTTATTCCTGAGTTATCAGGGTCAACCAAAAGTTGAATATCACATGGTAATGTTTTTTCAAAAGCATTAGTTAAAGGTTTAGATATTAATTTTCTAAATAAAACGCTTAATTGTGTGTATTGAAACTTTGATATTTTATCTAATCCAGTATTTTCCATGGTTATTTTTCTCCTCTCATATTACTATCAAATATTAACTCATATATCGTTTGATTTGTATCAAACTCTCTAATTGAACTTTCTCTATAAAATTTATATTGCGGTTTGTCTATTGAAACATAACTAGTTCTCATGTTTTTTTCCATTTCTTCTCCCCATTTGTTTAAAACAACCATATTGTAGCATTACTTGCTGTTTTTATCAATCCCATTATGTACTGAAAATTAAATGTTTTTTTAAACAAAACATGGTAAAATAATATCAAACGGAAAATATAAATGGAACTTGTTGATATTTTAAATAAAAAAAAGTATTTAGAGGTTATACTAAAAATCGAAAAGAACTAAAGCGGAGAATACCAGTTATCAGTTCATACTTGGATTACTAACTCTAAGGGTAAATTTTTAATTCAAAAAAGGGTCAAAGACAAATTTCCATTTCCTAATATGTGGAATGAAACTAGCTTTGATGTATGCATTCGTGAATTCCAAGAAGAACTTGGCAGAAAAGCAAATACAAATAAAACAGAGCTTGTTGGTACGATTAAAAGAGTTAAGGACTTTATTGATATTTGGCATATAGTGGTGTTAGTATAGATATATAAACACCATATTTTTTATAGCGATTTGTTTAGAGAGTGTTACTATCACTAATTATAGCTTTTATTATAGAGCATCAACAAGAAAGCCTCTATAATCTCTTTAAATTTTTTTTTTAAACTCTTTTTAGTTCTTTTATTTCAATTGGTTTTCCTAAATAATCATCATATCCAGCACGCAAATATTTTTCCTTTGAGTTTGCCTCAACATCAGCAGTTAAAACAACTATTGGTACTTGAAATCCATTATCTTTTAATGTATGCATTGTTTCTGTTCCACTCATATTTGGCATCATTTCATCCATTAATAATAAATCATATTTATTTCCATCTTTTATTTTAGATAGACACTCTTCTCCACTATTAACTATTTCTATTTCAGAGTTATACTTTTGTAATACTCTT
>JAQUBO010000401.1 GCA_028686735.1 Bacteroidales bacterium | reverse complement strand
CGTCCTTTCCAAAAGAGTGATCCTAAGGCACTATCCGCCGGCAGTGATGATCGAACCCAGCAATATCTGCAACCTGCAGTGCCCCCTCTGCCCCAGTGGAAATGGCACTCTCAGCCGGCAGCGTGGCATGATGAGCCTTAGTAATTTCGAAAGGATAGTGGATCAGATTCATCATCAGGTTGGCATGCTGATCCTCTGGAATCAGGGAGAGCCCTATCTGAATCCCAAGTTTAACCAGATGGTGGCTTATGCTGCTGGGAAAAAGCTTTATACCATGACTTCCACCAATGCCAGCCTCCCTTTGGATCACGAAGCCATTGTCCGCAGCGGCTTGGACAGGATCATCATCTCCATGGACGGCATCTCGGAAGAGACCTATAATGGCTATCGAGTGGGCGGAGACTATGCTCTGGTCCTGGATAATATGCAAAGGCTGATCCAGGCCAAGAAGCGCCTGGGCAGCAAGACTCCCTGCGTAGATTGGCAATTCATCGTGATGCGGCAAAACGAACATGAGATCCCGGCTGTGCGCGTGAAAGCCAGAGAGCTGGGAGTGGACTGTCTGGATTTTAAAACAGTGCAGATCTACAAGCCGGAAGATGTGCTGTATTTGCCCAAAGATCATGCGCTGAGCCGCTACACAGCGGAAGGGCAAGACTTTGAGCTGGCCAATAAGCTCCTGAACCGCTGTCGCAGGATGTGGACTCAACCTGTGATAAATTGGGATGGCGAGCTGAGTATATGTTGTTACGACAAAGATGTCCTATTTAAGATAGGCAATGTCCATGAGGCTGATTTTTATCAGCTCTGGACTTCAGATAAAATGAATAAGATGAGAGCTAAGATACTCCATGACCGGCAGAGCATTGAGATCTGTCGCAATTGCGGAGAAGGCAGCATTCAAAAGTTGAAATTGTAATACTTCAAGGAGATAATAAATTGATTAAGAAAGTTATGTTGCTGGCAGGCCTAATCCTCGGCGCTTGCCTGATCTATGTTTATGGACTGCCCGCGTTATCGTCCAAACCAAAATATGTCGAAGAGCCTGATATCAGCGCAGCAATCAAGGAATTTGCCAATGGACACATGCAAGGTAAGGCCTTTGAAATCCCCCGCAATGCCGAAAAGTGGCTGGTGGAACAAGTGCTGATACACAAGCTTGAGGAATTGCCGGGGCCGCATGGCCGAAAGATGATTCAGGCTACCGTGCAAGGTAGCTTTTGGATAGACCAGGGAGAATATAGCCCTCCCAAACAGAAGTCCTTCAAATCAAAGTCGCAGTTCAATGTGGGCAATAAGTATCCGGAAGGCATCAGCGTTCAGTATATCCGCTGAGCTTTGAAGACCGGCCAGTGTGACATATATATTCACGCGCCGGTCTTTCTTTTAATCGTGATAATAAATAGCTTTGATAGGGTCTATCTTGGCGGCCTTTATGGCCGGATAGAGGCCTGAAAGAAAGCCAATCAGCACAGAGAACAAAAGCCCCAGAAGTACTCCCGGTAAGGGCAAATAAAGCGGGAAATGCATGGCTTTGCCAGCCAGGGTAATCAAGATCCAGGCTATGCCGATACCGATTAAGGCTCCCAAGATCGCCAGGCTCAGTGCTTCAGCGATGAAGTAAAAGAAAATGTCCCGATCTGTAGCCCCAATACTTTTGCGGATGCCGATCTCCGTCATGCGTTCCTGAATAGAGATCAGAAGGGTAGAAAATAGACCTATCCCCCCCACTATCAGCGCGATGGAGGCGATGGTGGAAAGGGTGATATTCCACTTCTTCATGTTTTTATCGATCTCTTCGGAGATATTCAGCATCATCGCGCCGATATCCATAAAGCTAAAATTGGGATACATATTGTGTCTGGAAAGCAGAAGCTGGCGAGCCTGAGTGCGCAAACGCTGGTAAGACTCTGCATCCTTGGCCTGAAGGTAGATCTGGTCCACCGCCTTACCTGTGCCAAAGCGATAAGCACCGTATTTCAGAGGGATATATACAGCTTGAAGATCTCGATCCCGCTCCCAGGTATTAAAGTTCATACCGCCGCCGCTATTCAGTTCATCACCGCCCAGGATGCCCACTATCTGGTAGCGGTGGGATCCCAGAATAAGACTTTCGCCCAAAACCTGCTGGTCTTTCAGATAGGTCTCGGCATATTTACTGCCCAAAACCGCAACCGGCAGGCCTTCCTGCATCTCCAGCGGGCTAAAATACCGCCCCTTTGAAATCTTGTAGTTCTTATTGGTAAAAAAGGCATTTTCTGTAGCTTTTACGGTGATGTATTTGTCCTGATTGCCCACTCTGAGCAGACTGCTGCGCTCAATCATGCTGTAGATATTCTTGTATTCCAGGCTTTCCTTCAAGGCCAGATAATCGTCATAATCCAGGGGTTTCACCAGTTGCTCGGCCCGCCTCTGGGTTTTGACGGCAGAGCGGGCGTTTCCCCCACCCATGTTGAAATACTGATTTCCGGGGACGATGATTACAGAATGATTCCAGCCCATGCCTTCCATGTTGC
>JAQUBO010000132.1 GCA_028686735.1 Bacteroidales bacterium | reverse complement strand
TTTGAGTCTGAAGGACTCATTTATTTTAACTTTTGACTGAACGTAGTGAAAGTCAAGGGTTAAAATATGCCGACGAATCTCTTTTGGCATGATTTTTTGGTGCATAGCAATCCAAAAATCATGACAACCGAGCCCCGCTTAGTCAGAATAAACTTTGCGAGCTCAACGAAGTTAAAAGAAAAGTATGCGTTTGCCCTGAATTCTGTTTAATCAGATAATAATAATTATCTTAGCAGGAATTATTTTTTTGTTACATATTTATTTTGGATAATAATGAAAGATATTTGTGTTTTCTGTAGCTCAAGCGAAGATTTAAGTGAAGATTATTATATTTTAGCTAAGGAGTTGGGTGTTTTATTGGGAAAAAACAAAATGAATTTGATACACGGTGCTGGCACAATTGGCTTAATGGGAGCAGTTATGAAATCGGCGGCAGCAGCGGGTTGTTTTGTTACTGGCGTTGTTCCCGAAAGGCTAAACCGCAAAAATATTGTTTCGGACAAGTTGCAAAAACTTGTAATAACCACCGATATGAAAGATCGAAAAGAGTATATGAGATCTAACTCAGATGCTTTTATTGCATTACCCGGTGGTTTTGGAACTCTCGAAGAAGTTTTAGAAACAATTACGCTTAAACAATTAAAATATCACAGGAAACCAATTGTAATTTTAAACTACAAAGGATTTTACGATAAACTACTTGATCAACTTGAGGTTTTTTACAAAGAGGATTTTGCAAACCCCTCTTATAGAGAACTTTACTTTGTTGCTAAAACATCCTCAGAAGCAATAGAATATATCAAAAATTATATCCCCAAAAACATTTATGATAAATATTTAGGTGCATAAGCTTAATCTACCTATTACTTTCAATACTAATGGTTTGTCGAAGTAAACTCGGAAACTCCGAAACTCGGCTCTCGCAAACCCTAATTAAAAAATTGATTAACATAAGCTAAATAAAAAAAATATTATAATATTTTTTACCAACTATTTTTACATATCTTTGTTAAAACTTTTAACCTGTGATATTTTTACGACTAATTGCTGACAGTATTAAATTTGCTTTTTCGTCACTTATCAACAATAAGTTAAGGACATTTTTATCCTTGTTGGGAGTAACCATTGGTATATTTTCAATTATTAGTGTAATGACAACTATTGATTCGCTTGAACGAACAATAAGAGACAACGTAAGCTCACTTGGTAATAATACTATTTATATCCAAAAATGGCCATGGTCTTTTGGTAGTGATTATCCTTGGTGGAAGTATGTCCAGCGTCCTTTACCAAAAATTGATGAAGCTCAATTAGTAAAAGATAGATCTGTTTTTGCAGATAATGTTGCTTTTGTGGCTTCAACATCTAAAACTGTTAAATACGACAAATTTGCTGTTGAAAATACAGGAATTATGTTTGCATCCCACGAGTATGGAGATATTCGCGATTTTAATATTGACAAAGGGAGATATTTTAGCGAGCAGGAATCATATACAGGTAAAAATGTTGCAATAATAGGTTCTTTTGTGGCCAAAGAACTATACCAAGGAGCCGAACCGATTGGTAAAACTATCGAAATAACTGGTAGTAAATTAAATGTAATTGGCGTTTTTAAAAAAGAAGGCGAAGATATGTTTAATAATGGCATGGACATGATGGTGCTGGCTCCGATAAATTATGGAAAAACCATATTTGATGTAGAAGCCGATGCTCTTAATCCATTTATTACTGTTAGTGCTAAAGAAAATGTCCCTGTGGATCAACTAATTGATGAACTGAGCATTATCATGAGAACAATTAGGCGTTTAAAACCAATGGAGGAAGATGATTTTGCTATTAATCAGGCTAGTATGATAACAAAAGGACTTGATAGTATTTTCGGAATTATTGATATTGCAGGTTGGATTATTGGTGGATTTGCAATACTCGTAGGTGGATTTGGGATTGCTAATATTATGTTTGTTTCGGTTAAAGAAAGAACACGCCAGATTGGTATCCAAAAAGCTATTGGTGCAAAATCGTATCTTATTCTTACTCAGTTTCTTACCGAAGCTGTTGTGCTTAGTCTTGTTGGCGGAATTATTGGCCTGGTGCTAGTTTGGATGCTGACATTACTAGTCTCTGGAATGACGCCTCTTACTTTTGCATTAAGCTTTCAAAACATTGTTTCTGGAACTACTATTTCAGTTGTAATTGGTATAATTTCTGGTTTTGCCCCAGCTCGTAAAGCCGCTAATTTAGATCCTGTTACAGCTATGAATCATGTGTAAGATAAAAAAGTTATGAGAAAATTAATATTTATCATTATTAGTTGTACATTCTTGTTGTATTCAGTAGATGCAGTTTCGCAAAGTTATAAAAGAATGCGACTTGATAAAAGTGATATTGTATTGTCTGATGAAAAAGTTATGCTGTTTCCTCGTGGTTTCATCTATAAAACCAGCGACCCAGATTCTGTATTTTATTTTGGATGTTTTGATCGAGATCGCAAATATGCAATTGATTTTATTGAGAATGATATTGGAAAAATGCATCCGTGCGGAAATATGATTTTGAGAGCTTATGAGGATTTCTGTGATAGCATAATAATCGAATCATTTCAAGATAAAATTAAACATTTTGCACCAATTTCAAACAAAGATAAAATCGTCTATGACCCAAATGTGGAATATGTTTTACTCTATTACTTTAGTGATGATATGCTAGACAGAGGGTTTAGTAAAAATATTAGATTTTTTAAGAAATATTCTCAAAACTTACCAGATAAAACTCTTAAATTTATTGCTGTTAAAGTGCAATAAATCTGTGTTTAATCCTCAGCATTACTTAATAACATAACTAGTATTCTTACAGAGCTGCTAGCTTCCTACCATATTCAATTGCCTTATTTTCTGCATCTAAGTCAGGATTCCATAAATTCTCAAAACCTTCCGAAACCACTTCAAATCCAGCATCTTTCATTAACCCATTAAGAACTTTTACTCCTTCCCCACTCCAGCCATAACAACCAAATGCCGCAGCATTTTTATTTTTAAACTTCATACTTTTCACATAATGAATAAAGCCTTTCATTGTATGTATAATATCATTCCCCACAGTAGGTGACCCCATAATAACAGTCTTAGACTTAAAGATTTCAGTAATTACATCATTTCCATCACTTTTGGCTATGTTATATAGTTTTACAACAACATCAGAATCTTCAAGGCTTATTCCTTCTGCAATCTTTTCAGCCAATCTCTTTGTGCCTTTCCACATAGTATCATAAACAATAGTAATTTGATTTTCCTGATAATCATCCGCCCATTTCGAATAGTTTTCAACTATTTGCATAGGATTATCTCGCCAAATAACACCGTGGCTTGTAGCAATTATATCTATAGGTAAATTCAGTGCAATGATTTCGTTTAATTTTTTTCTTAGTACAGCACTAAAAGGCGTTAAAATATTTGCATAGTATTTAATAGATTCATTATAGAGATCGCACTGATCTACTAAATCATTATATAACTCTTCAGTTGCAAAATGTTGTCCAAAAGCATCGTTACTAAATAGTATATTATCTTCAGTAAGATAGGTTGCCATGCTATCTGGCCAGTGCAACATTCTCATTTCAACAAATACTAATGATTTTCCATTTCCAATATCTAGTGTATCCCCAGTTTTAACAATATTAAAATTCCAATCTTTATGGTATTGACCTTTTAAAGATTTTACAGCATTTGCACTACAATAAATAGGAGTATCTGGAATATGTTTCATTAAAGCAGGAAGAGCTCCACTATGATCTACCTCGCCGTGGTTTATAATAATATAATCTATTTTACTCAATTCAATCTCTTGAGCTAAGTTTTCAACAAACTCTTCTGCAAAAGGAAGCCAAACAGTATCAATTAAAACCGTTTTTTCCTCCTCAATTAAATAAGAGTTATAAGTGGATCCATTGTGTGTAGATAATTCGTCTCCATGAAATGATCGCAGTTCCCAATCCACTTTACCTACCCATGACACATTATTTTTTACTTGTTTCTTCATTATTTAATTCCCTTCTTTATAAAATTATCAACTTACTTTTCGATATATTTAACTTTTTTTACTTACAAAATATGATATTTGCATTAGCAATTATATTACTAAATTTTAAGTTTCACAAGCCTGTTATTTAATAGCTTGGTTTTTACTCTTTTCAAAAGTAGTATTTTGTTTTTAAAATTCAAAGGTTTTTCTTTAAAGATTTTAGATTGTATATCCTAAAAGATATTGGATTAGATTAGATTATTTAAAATTAAATCAAACTACTAATAATCTAACTTTAACTAATACAATCAAGCTTCTACTATACAATACGACATATTAAAAATTAAATTTGTATGATATCTGCAAAAGAAATAAACGAATACTATATTTTTGATTATTATTGTACAAAATCTAATTTAAACTATTATTATGAAAAAAAATCTACTTTTTCTTATTGTGGGATTACTATTTATCGGCAATCTCAAGGCTCAGGTTATGTATTCGGATGATTTTGAGTCATACACAGCAGGACAAGGCATCGCTTTACAGGAAAACAATTTCTGGGATACATGGACCAGTAGTCCTGGAACTGCCGAAGACCCTACCGTTTCCGAATTATATGCGTTTTCGGGAACAAAATCTATTTTAGTTTCTGGAACAAACGACGGAGTAATCGAATTTCCTGATTACACTACTGGTCGTTATCGTATTGAATTTTATCTTTATGTTCCAGCAGAAAGACAAGCATACTGGAATATTATGCAAAACTTCAATCCTTCTGGTGTTGGTCTAGTTTGGGGAATGCAAGTGTTTTTAAAAAACGGTCTCATGACTATTGACGGAGATGGAGAAGCTGCTGCTTCTGTACCATATACACCTGGAGAATGGATGAAAATCCAGCATTTTATTGATCTTGACAGTGATTGGGTTGACCTTTACGTAAACGATTCGTTAGTTCACGCATACCAATGGAGCAAAGGAACTTTCAATGACGGAACAGGTATAAAAAAACTTGATGCTTTTGATTTTTTTGCTTGGAATGAAGGCGGTACTCCAGAATATTATATGGACAACTTTCTTATCGAAGAAGTAGAAACTCCAGAGTCTCCCGCAAATTTTACATATACCTTAGAAAACGGTAACGATGTTGTTTTAACTTGGACAGAACCTACAGGAGAAACTCCTATCAATTATAGCATTGCTCGTAACGGTACTGTAATTGAAACCACAGAAGAATTAAGTTTTACAAATTCAAATGTATATCCAAACACCTACAACTACTCACTATTAGCTTATTACGGAACAATAGCAGGATATTCGTCTCCTTTATCACTTGAGGCCATAATCCCAGGCGGTAATGAAAGGAATTTCGTTACTTATGAGATATTTACCAGTGTAAATTGTGGTTATTGCCCAAGAGCTGCAAATGCAATTGACCAAATTGTAGAAGATGGGAATAAAGCGCTTGTAATGGAATATCATGGTAATGGTTTGGGAAACGACCCCTTTGCTACAGATATTACAGATTATCGCGAACAACTATATGTTCCTCTCCTTGATCCCGACCTCGATGGTTTTGGCTATCCAACATCAATAACCAATGGAGCTATCAGCATTGAAGGGGTTCTTCAAACTGTATCTGATATGAAAGCATATTATAAATACAACTATGATAAGCAAATAGATATACCTGCTGTTTACACTATCGAAACTGAAATTCAGCAATTAACAAAAGAACCGTACTCCTTTAACTTAGATATTGATGTTACCGAAACATTCCCATATTTTAGCGACGAAACAAGATTATTTATTGCTTTAACTGAAACCAATATTGCTCATTCGTGGCAAACAGAAACACACTGCAATTTTGTTGCAAGAGCAAACTATCCAGATAAAACAGGAATACTTATGGATTTTTCTTCAGATGTTAATTATACTACAAATATAACTATTCCTGTTGATGAATCTTATGATGTTGATAACTGTTCTGTTATAGTTTTCTTGCAGAATATGAATACAGGACATATACAACAAGTTGCCAAACAAGATCTTTTTTCAGCAGCTAATGTCGAAGGAGAAAACACATTTAGTACTGTTGTATTTCCTAACCCTGCAAACAATATTCTAAATATAGTTGCTGACAGAAACATTAGTAACATTGAAGTTATTAATATAACAGGACAAATGGTTTCAAACACAAATGCAAATACTGGACAGGTTCAATTAGATGTTTCTAATTTTGCATCAGGCATTTATTTTGTAAAGGTTTATACTCAAACTGATCTTACAACACATAAAATTACTATTGAATAATAATAAAACACATCTAATAAAATCACAAAAGCGTAAATTTGATTTACGCTTTTTTTATCTAAAGTACGAGAAAAGATTGCAACAACTGCACTACTATCACTCCACAATTTTATAAAACACTCCTCGCTCCTGTCTGATAGTTTCTATTTTTTTATCTGATTCCAGCACGTCAAGGTACTTATTTATCTCATTTCTGTGTAATCCAAGTATTTTTACCATATCGTCAAGCGTACAAGGTCTTCTTGCGATGGTTCCAAGTATTGCAGATTCGGTATCGGTGCGGTATGATTGAATATTTTTTCGCTGTGCAGAAGCAGCAATAACTTTAGCTTTAGGATAATCTAAGAAATCAATAATTTGTTGCATCTCATCAGCATTTGCACTCCTTAAACCAGATATTGTTCCTGGACGATCTAAAGTATTTAATTGCACTAAATCAGGTTTGATTTCATGAATTGCTTCTTTTAATGCCAAAAGATCAACTTCATTATCATTATATCCAGGCAAGATAAAAATCTCCAACCAAATTTTACCTGTGTATTCTTTATTAAACTCAATAAGTCCGTTTAAAGACTCTTTTGCAGACAAGGCTTTTGCTGGTCTATTAATTTTTTGAAATGTATCTTCCGTAACAGCATCTAATGATGGCAAAACTAAGTCGGCCTTAAGTAAGGCTTTGCGTACATCCACATTACTAAACATTGTTCCATTTGTAAGAACAGCAACAGGGATATTAGGTTTAGTTTCTTTCAAAAAATCAAGTACATCGCCTATTCTAATATTTAAAGTAGGCTCACCCGAACCTGAAAATGTAAAATAATCAGGATCTGGATTGTTTGCAAAATAATCTTTTAACTCAGCTATTACTTTATCATATAATATATATTCGTTCAGTTGAGTTGTTAATTTTGTAGTTTTTCCGACTTCACAATATACACAATCTAAGGAACACACTTTTTTAGGAACCATATCAATACCAAGTGACATCCCTAGTCTGCGCGAAGGTACAGGACCGAATAAATATTTATACATAATCAAATTAATTTTGTGTAAAATTACAAAATGTAATCTGTTTTAAGAAATAAAAAAAAATCACACCCACTCCACATTGATAATTTAGCTGTTGATTATCTTTATTTAACCTTTGTTTTTACTCGCGATGCGTTGCATTGCATTGCCCCCTAAAATAACAGAGAAATCGCCAATAAAAATCAAAACGTATTTGCAAACACTAACTAATTCTTCCTCGTTAATTATCCACTTAGCAACAAAGTAATTGAATTATTAAGAAGTATTTCAAATTCAGATTAATACTAAATTTACTCCTGATACATTTTTTCTCTCAATTCTTTAATACCCTCATCATAAATATAATCGTCATAATCCATTAATTTATCAATAATGCCGTTAGGCGTTAGTTCGATAATTCTGTTTGACACCGTTTGAATAAATTCGTGGTCATGAGAAGCTAAAAACACATTGCCTGGATATTTAATTAAATTATTGTTAAATGCTTGTATAGATTCTAAGTCAAGATGATTGGTAGGAGTATCTAATATCAGGGCATTTGCTTCTAAAAGCATCATTTTCGAAATCATGCACCTCATTTTTTCTCCACCAGAGAGAATCCGAACTTTTTTAGATAAATCTTCACCTGAAAAAAGCATTTTCCCTAAATAACCTCTCACATATTGTTCGGTAGTTTCATTTGTATATTGACACAGCCAATCAAAAAGCGTTAAATCCTTAGTAAAAAACTCTGCATTACTTAATGGTAAATATGCTGTAGTAATTGTTTGCCCCCAGGTATAAGTTCCTTTTTCTGGTTTTTGGTTTTCGTTTAATATCTCAAACAAAGCTGTCATTGCACGTGGATCTCTCGACAAAAAAACGATTTTATCATCTTTATTAACAGTAAAGTTTACATCTTTAAACAAAACTTTGTCGTCAATACTTGCTTGCAAGTTTTCCACATCTAAAATTTTATCACCAACTTTACGTTCAGGTTTAAAAATTATACCTGGATATTTTCTTTTAGAAGGTTTAATTTCAGCAATATCCAGCTTTTCAATCATTTTTTTTCTACTTGTTGTTTGTTTAGATTTTGAAACATTTGCACTAAACCTCGAAATAAAAGCTAAGAGCTCATTACGTTTTTCCTCTGCTTTTTTATTTTGTGATAACTGTTGCCTTAAAGCTAACTGACTACTTTCATACCAAAAGCTATAATTGCCTGCAAACATTTCTATCTGCCCAAAATCAATATCAATAGTGTGCGTACTAATTGCGTCTAAAAAATGTCTGTCGTGCGAAACAACCAATACAGTATTCTCATAATTTGATAAATATTTTTCTAACCACTGTACAGTATCCAAATCTAAATCGTTAGTTGGTTCATCCAGCAGTAAATTATCGGGGTTTCCAAATAACGCTTGAGCTAATAAAACTCTTACTTTTTGCTTTCCCGACATGTCTTTCATAAAGCTATAATGAAATTTTTCTTTTATCCCAAGATTACTTAGTAGTGTAGCTGCATCGTTTTCGGCATTCCACCCATTTAAGTCAGCAAATTTAGCTTCAAGCTCTGCTGCAATTACTCCATCAGCTTCGGAAAAATCAGGTCTAGCATATACCTCTTCTTTCTGTTTCATAATATCCCACAAAAAAGAATGCCCTCTTAAAACGGTTTCCAATACTGAGTATTCATCAAATGCCGAATGATCCTGACTTAATACTGATAATCTCTCGCCAGGCCCAAGGCTAATATGACCTGCGGTTGCTCCTAATTCGCCACTTATTACCTTTAGTAATGTGGATTTACCTGCACCATTTGCTCCAATAACTCCATAGCAATTTCCTGGGAGGAATTTTAAGTTTACATCTTGAAACAGTGGTTTACTGCCAAATTGAATTTTTAAGTTTGATACTGTTATCATCGAAATAATTTAATCTATATTAAAAAGTTTGCAAAAGTAGATATAATAACCGACAAAACTCATAAAAGTAAAAAAAACATGGAGACGTACTTTCAACTAAGAAATGCAAGTTTTTTATTTACCAATTCATCAATACAATAATTTTGGAAACATACAAGACGACATATTCCTTCAGAGCAAACTCATACTTTTTTAACAATAAATTCAAATGTTATTCATCACTTTAGTGCCAGTTAGCTAACAGACTCATTTATCCTAAACTTTGATTATGGACTAAAATATGCCCAAAATCTCTTTTGGCATAACTTTGTGGTGCACAGCAATCCTAAAAGCATGACACTCGAGCTTGCAAACGGACTTCGACAGGCCATTAGTATTGCAAAATAGATTTTAATTTAATATTTTAGTTTTTACCCAACATCTATTAATAAATAAAAAAAACAATTAACTTTACTGATATTTTTATTTAAAGACAACAACATGACTATGGAAAAAATAATTAAACTTGCAGAAAAAAGCTTTTCGGTTGACTTATCAAAAACTACTGAGAATCATTTTACTAATCTGATTTGTTGGAAGGAAAACAGCCTTTCATTAGATGCTAATGACTATAAAAGCTGTTTTCAGAGTCCTGTTCTATATTTTCAAGAAGGTGAGAAAAAAATACCAAGCAATCGTGCTTTTGAAAACGAACTATATGATAACTTTTTAGCTACCTCCCCCTTAGGTGGTTTTGGGAATGCTTATAGTCGATCAATACAAACTAAGGATCATTTTTTATTGTTCTTTGCATCTTTAGAATCTCCTACAGGAAAATTTGATAATGAAGGAAATTTTATCCGTGACCATAGAGTAACTGGTGCCATAACAGTAACAAAAGTAGATGGAGGGCTTTTGTGGGGCTTTTGGCCAGATGATAATCTTTTTTCTAATTATAATGAATATATAAAGAAAATTTGCACTATTTTAGCTTGTCCAATATACAAAAAAGAAGACTTAAAAAGAGGCAAATTTAAATTGGTACACGAAGAGCCAGATTGTAATTGGAGTAAAACATCGAGTTTCTAATGTTTAAATATAAAAGCTAACAAATATTAGCTTAGCCCTTATTATTTCTTACAATGAAGGCTAAAGTAATTAACTAAAAATTAGAAAAAAACAAAATCAAATGTGAACTTTTGCAAAATTTTTCGTCATAAATCGATTA
>JAQUBO010000400.1 GCA_028686735.1 Bacteroidales bacterium | reverse complement strand
TGCTGGTTTAAATAGTGTTGTATCATCATGGATGGATGCCTCTGTTAATCCTGACAAACCGAGTTCCAAATCGGACAGGAAAATACTCAGGAACAATAATTCTCGAATACATTCCATCTTTAGTTTTAGCACTAGTAACATACAATCCTTCAACATCATTAGAAAAAACTAAGTTTTGATAAGAACTTTGCACAATCTCTGCTTTAGTTTTGGTTGAGCTAAGAGTTACCTGTGATTGTCCAAAGGCAAGGCAAGTAGCCATCACAAAAAGTAATAATAATATAGTTTTTTTCATCGTGAATTATTTATTATTTAAAAAGTAAAATTACTTATTTTATTTAAATCTAATATCTTATCCTAGTAAATTTATACAAAAAGACCCAAATGTGTCAATAAGGGTTGCTTTTGTTTATTAATATTTGAGTAATATCATCGCTGCCAAATAAAAATCATATTGTACTAATCAATCAATATATTTAAGAAAAACGCACTTAACTAAGTTCGTAAGTTACCTCGATTATTAAGAAACTGATAAACAAGACCATTCTAAATTAGGTTTAGATAAGCATAATCACAAACGACATTTTTTGGTTTTCAAAAATAAAAAATTACATTTGAACTGTGATATTAACACAAATTGCCAAAGCAATTTTATGAAACTAAACATTTAAATTAATAAACATTTACTAATTATGGAAAAAATTAATGTTCTAATCATTGGTGGTGGAGCATCAGGGCTTCAAGCTGCAATAAGTGCAAAAACAAACCATCCCGAAAAATCAGTAGTAGTTGTAAGAAGAGAAGACAAAGTATTAGTGCCATGTGGTATTCCATACATTTTTGGATCTTTACACACAAGCGATAAAAATGTTTTACCAGATAAAATGCTAACCGATATTGGCGTTGAAATAAAACATGCAGAAGTTATAGATGTTGATGTAAATAACAACATTTGTACTTTAGCAAACAAAAAAAAGCTATACTTTGAGAAATTAGTTTTTGCAACAGGATCAATTCCAACAATCCCTAAATGGCTAAAAGGTGGTGATTTAGAAAATGTCTTTATTATCCCTAAAGACAAATTATACTTAGATGAGATGCACGCCAAACTAAAACCTCTAAAAAAAATCATCACAATTGGTGCAGGTTTTATTGGCGTAGAGATATCGGATGAGATGAATAAGGCTGGTTGGGATGTAACACTTGTAGAAGTAGAACCTTCGATATTAAATAAAGCTTTTGATAAAGAATTTGGCGACAAAGCAGAAGAGTTAATAAAATCTCGTGGAGTAAAAGTAATTACTAATAAAGGCGTTAAAGAAATTATTGGGAAAGATGGTAAAGTTTCAAAAGTAATATTATCATCTGGTGAAGAATTAGAAGCTGATGCCGTTATTCTTTCGGTAGGATATATCCCAAACACTAAATTAGCAAAAAAATCTGGTATCGAATTAAACGAATACGGATTTATCAAAACCTGCGAATACATGCGTGTTCATAATTGCTCAACTGACATTTTTGCTGTTGGTGATTGTGCAGAAAAAAGAGATTTCCTAACAAGAAAACTTAACGCAACCATGCTAGCCTCAACAGCCTGTGCCGAGGCTCGAGTTGCTGGTATGAGTTTATATGAATTAAGTCCTTGTAAATCATTTAGCGGAACAATTGCAATCTACGATACCGCTATTGGAGATACAGCTTTTGGTACTGCTGGTATTATTGAATCTAAAGCGAAAGAAGAACACTTTAATGTAGTTGTTGGGAGCTTTACAGGAATGGATAAACACCCAGGTACATTAGAAGGTATGCACGAACAAACTGTAAAACTAATTGTCGCTGCCGACTGCGGTATGATTATAGGTGGTGAGGTTTATGGCGGATCAAGTGTTGGAGAATTAACAAACTCTATTGGTTTCTTAATTCAAAGCCATGCAAACATAAAAACTTTATTAACAGCACAAATTGGTACTCACCCTCTACTTACTGGTTCACCTGCAGCATATCCACTAATCAAAGCAGCAGAAATTGTTGCAAAAAAATTAAAATGTTAATCTAAAAATAATCAATAATAATAATGTCTCGCATAGAACTAACAACTATGCGAGATTTTTTTATTAATAATTCAACGAGAAACCATAACTCAATTATAAGCTAAATCACAAATCCATAGCAAATTCAGATAAGACCGAAAAAGTTATTTTAACCCGCATTATTCACCGCTTTTTGTAAAATATGTAAGTAAATGTCAGATTGTCAAACATTTATATTGTTTATCAAAAGTCATTAATGCACCCAGATTTTGGTGCTGCTTGCGATTGTCTTTGTGCATCTACTGCGTTGCTAACTTATTGTAATACATTTGTATAACTGCAAAGTTAGGCGCCTTGTATCTACACAAAGCTAATCGCATGAACGGCGAAGCCCTCACGAAGTAATAAAGCGGGTCAACTTTTTAATTCATCAAGAGTTTTTTTTACAGCATATTCTTTGGGATTTTTTCCGACCTCATAAATTTGCATTTT
>JAQUBO010000399.1 GCA_028686735.1 Bacteroidales bacterium | reverse complement strand
TATTAAAAAATGCCCATTCCACACACGATATAAAATGACATCGACAAATATCAAACTATTTCTTGCGCGGAATAGGCACAGCTTTAAGGGCAATAAACTATTCTACTTTTTACTACGCATTACTAACTTATTAAGTTGTGCTTATATTATACATCCTTATTATTATTTTTTGCAAGGCCCCTAATGATTCTTTTGCCATTTTTACTGTTTATAAATTCTTTAGTATCTTTACCAGCAAATACAGGAATTCCTTCTTTTGGAAAACCAACTAAAATTTTATAACCCTTCTTTTCCTCCTCTTGAATCATCTTCATAAAAGATACATCCTTTTTAAGCATGTCCAACATAAACATATTTTCCTCAGAAGAGGGTGATGAAGATTGGACTTTTGGAATTAATCCATAAATTCTTCCTGGTTTTTTAAATTTGAAAGATTCTTTTATTTTTTTACCCAATGAAATAGTTGGGTTCATTTTAGATGTGTGCAAGGCGATATCAGTAATGGTAATAAGCTTATACTTAACACCATCTTTTTTCTCGAATGGTTTTATTTGTAATTGATATTCCATATATTTTTATTTTTAATATAGCATGCCCTTGACTTTTTGTATAGGGGGATTTATACTATTTATACAATGACAAATTTAACAAACGAAAAAGATAAAAAAGCCTTCGCTCTTATCCGCAATAAAATTACTAATTACGGCAAGGCTCCTTCGCTCCGTGAAATAAATGAGGTTACGGGCGGAAAATCACCAAGATCTGCCAGTCTTATAATCGACAGACTTATTAAGGCTGGACTTATTATAAAAAAGGAGAGAGAGATTATTCTTGCTAACACTATTAAATCAGTAAATTCCGTCAATACGATTGATGTTCCTCTTGTAGGAGCAATTTCATGCGGGGCTCCAATATTGGCAGAGGAAAACATCGAAACATATATTCCTGTTTCAACTTCTTTAGCTAAGAAAGGATCAATTTATTTCATGCTTCGTGCAACAGGAAACTCGATGAATTTAGCAGGAATTAATAATGGAGACTTGCTTTTAATCAAACAACAACCGACAGCGGAAAATGGTGACAGAGTAGTTGCTCTCATAAACGATGAAGCGACGGTTAAATTTTTTGAAAGAACCAATGACGCTGTTGTTCTTAGGCCAAGATCGACCGACAACACACATAGACCAATAATATTAACAAATAATTGTATCATTCAAGGGGTGGTAATTGCGGTACTTCCTGATGATATTATCAAATAAATGTCATATAGAAATAAAACGTACGTTGCTTTCGATGGCGATAATGATATGAAATATTATCGTTTAATGACGGCATGGAAAGAGCACGATAACATAGATTTTGATTTTTTGAATGCACATGATTTAAATAGTGCGAGAGATACAAGCACAGAAGAATCAATTAAATCTCAACTAAGAATTAGAATGGCAAATTCCAAACAAATGCTATTGCTTGTTGGGGAAAATACAAAATATCTAAGAAAATTTTTGCCTTGGGAAATAGAACTTGCGAGAAAAAAGGATATACCAATAATTATGGTGAATTTGAATAATAAAAAGAGTTACGATGATAATCTTTGTCCATCGACTATCAAAGATTGGACATATACTATATCTATTCCTTTTAAAATGAAAATAATACAGTATGCTCTTGATAATTTTCCGGATAATTACTACAAATTTAAAAATCTTCCAGAATACAAAGATCATCGTTTCACATATATAGATTCAGTTTATGAAAAATTAGGCCTATGAATTACAAAAATAGTCTTTTATCAAAAAGAATGTTTATAAAGTCAGGCACTATATTCTTTTTCTGCATTGGTATAATTAGTTCAATCATTGGCATTGTTTCTATTACATTTCCCAACTCACTTAACTACGGTTGGATTGGTTTGGCATGTATTTTTTTATCGGCGTTGATAATATCCATTTTTTCAGCCTTTCCTCGAGCAAATTTCTCTAAAGTTTTTTCATGTCCCGACACAAAAATAACTGTTAAGGTAGGTGATATTTTCAATCAGGAAGAACATTTAGTAATTGGATTTAGCGATACTTTTGATACAGAGATAGGGGACATTATAAGTGCAACAAGTATGCAGGGGCAGTTTTTATCAAAAATTTATGGAAACAATAGAAATAGATTAGATCAAGAATTAGAGACTATTTTAAAAAATAAAGAATTTAGAGAGGATAACTCAAAAAAAATTGGTAAAAATAAAAGGTACGATATTGGTACAACTGTTACCTTAAGTGGACAAAATAGAAAATTTTTTTGCTGTGCATATAGTGAAATAGGAAATAATTTAAAAGCCACCTCTGATATTAAAAAATTCTGGATTTCCTTACAAAATCTTTGGGAAGAAATAAGAATCCAAGGAGAACAAAAAGCAGTAGCAATGCCTACCATCGGAACAAAATTATCGAGAATTAGTGGTATTTCTTATAAACTCCCGATTTACTTAATTTTTCTTTCTTTTATTATTAATTCTCGAATACAGCCCATTACAAAAGAA
>JAQUBO010000398.1 GCA_028686735.1 Bacteroidales bacterium | reverse complement strand
TAATCAATTTTTTAAAGGGTTCGTTTTTGCAAACGTGTCCAAGGTCGTATAGAAACTTATTCCAAAAGCGCGAGTAAACTAAATGGCCCGTTGCGTGCTCTGTTCCTCCAATGTATAGGTCAACATTTTCCCAGTACTCATTGGCTTCTTTCGACACTAATCCCTTATCATTCTTAGGGTCCATATAGCGAAGGTAGTATGCCGATGAACCGGCAAAGCCTGGCATGGTGCTAAGTTCGTAGGGATAGCCTTGGGTTGTTTGCCAATTCTTGGCACGGCCAAGCGGTGGCTCGCCCTTTTCGGTTGGTAGGTAGGCGTCAATTTCGGGTAGCACAAGTGGCAATTTATCCTCATCAATGGTATAGGGCATACCATCTTTATAGTAGATTGGGAAAGGCTCGCCCCAGTATCGCTGGCGACTAAAAATAGCATCGCGCAGGCGATAGTTTACCTTACAGCGACCAAGCCCTTGTTTTTCAATATTCTGGTTTATGGTGCTAATGGCCTCCTTAACCTCAAGACCATTGAAAGTATCGCTATTGATAACAATCCCTTCCTTGGCATCGTACGATTCGGTCCAGGTTGCAGGGTCGGTGGGTGTTTCGCCTGGCAGGATAACCGTTTGCACAATTGGTAAACCAAAGGTTTTGGCAAACAAAAAGTCGCGACTATCGTGGGCAGGCACGGCCATAATGGCACCAGTGCCATAGCCAGCCAGCACGTACTCGCTAATCCAGATAGGTATATTTTGCTCGGTGAATGGGTTTATGGCGTAGCTACCGGTGAACTGTCCGGTAATTTTTTTTGTCTCGGTCTGACGTTCACGCTCGGTTTTACGCTTGGCCATTGTGATATACTTCTCAACAGTTTGCTTATGCTCGGGTGTGGTTAGCTCGTCAACAAGTTCGCTTTCGGGTGCAATTACCATAAAAGTTGCCCCGTAAATTGTGTCGGGGCGGGTGGTAAATACCAAAATACCCCTATCGGTGCCATCAACTTTAAAGGTAACCTCGGCACCCTCAGAGCGGCCAATCCAGTTACGCTGAATCTCCTTTAGCGAGTCGGACCAATCAAGTGTTTCTAAATCGTTTAACAACCTTTCGGCATAGGCCGAAATGCGCAGGCACCACTGTTTCATTTTGCGCTGCTCAACTGGGTGACCGCCGCGTACGGAGAAGCCCTCCTTTACCTCGTCGTTGGCAAGTACTGTTCCCAGAGCGGGGCACCAGTTAACCATGGTATCGGCAAGGTAGGCAAGACGATAGGCTAGCAAAATTTCCTGCTGCTGCTTTTCGTTCATCTTTTTCCACTCAGGGGCAGTAAAGGTTTCAACCTCACTGCATGCGGCATTAACCTTGGCATTTCCATTCTTCTCGAACTCGGCAATTAGCCCCGCAATGGGCTCGGCTTTTTGCGAGGCATTGTTATACCAGTGGTCAAACATTTTTATAAATACCCACTGGGTCCAGTGGTAGTAGCCGGGGTCGCTGGTGCGCACCTCGCGGTCCCAGTCGTAGTTGAAGCCAATCTTATCAAGCTGCTCTCTATATCGCTTTATGTTGATATCAGTTGTTATTGCCGGATGTTGTCCAGTTTCTATGGCGTACTGCTCGGCGGGCAGTCCAAAGGCATCGTAGCCCATGGGGTGAAGCACGTTAAATCCCTGCTGACGCTTGTAGCGCGAGTAGATATCGGAGGCAATGTAGCCCAGCGGATGGCCCACGTGTAGCCCTGCGCCCGATGGATAAGGGAACATATCGAGAACGTAAAATTTTGGTCGCGATGTATCAATATCAACCTTGTAGGTCTTGTTTTCCTTCCAGTACTGCTGCCATTTCTGTTCTATTGCAGAGAAATTGTAATCCATAAAGCGTTGGTGTTGTATAGTTTATATTGAGTTTGCAAAGATATAAAAAGAAAGGGATTAGATAGAGTTTTGGTTGGGAGATTGAGTGGTTAAGGGCAGTGAGTAGCTTGACGCGTAAACAGAAGTTTTTTTGAGGTTGAGGAGGGGTTGAGGTTGAGGTTGAGGTTAAGGTTGAGGTTGAGGTTGAGGTTTAGAGTTTAAGGTTTAAGGTTCAAGGTTTAAGGTTCTGTAAAACCGTAAATGCCTGCTTATAGGCTAACAGAGTGCGATTAAGGGATGGAAGGATTGATCCGCCGAATATTAGATAGGTTTATTGACTGATTGTTTTTTTGATTGATAGGATAAATAGTACTCAACAAAAATTTTTTAAAAAAAGTTTAAAAACTCTTGTCACAAATTCAAACTTGAGGGCATACGGTATAGATAAACCATTTACTAACCGAAAAATTTTGAATTAAGCAATGAAACCCGAAAATTTGAAAGAAAAGTTAAGCCTACTTTGCAAACTAATTGAAACCGAGTTTACAGGAACCCCCGAGCAGCTGGCCATTATTATTGGGGTAACAGAGCGTACGCTAAGGCGCTATATTGAGGTGTTACGGCAAAAGGGAGCCGATATCCGCTATTCGCGCTCGTTGCAAACCTACTACTTTGCTTCGGCCCGTAAGT
>JAQUBO010000397.1 GCA_028686735.1 Bacteroidales bacterium | reverse complement strand
AAGTGCCTGGATAAGTTCAGCGTTTTCCAGGAAACTGAAATATTTCAACAAAGTGCGTTGGTCCTTGATAAAAAGCTCTTTACTGATCAACGATAAATTTGGCGTGTAAGGAGCGCTCTCCGAAATTCAGACAACCAACACCTATTATTGTGAATCAGTTAGATACAGGGTGCGTGTCGTAAAGTAGAAAAGTAATAATTTTGCCCCATGGGACAATTATTATTACCACTATTTCCTGTGGATAGCAAAATGATCACTCCGACCTTGGGGGTTCGTGAGGTTGACGGGACTGTTTATTATCTCCATAGCGGGATGCCGATTTTTTCACATTTGTCGGGTGATTTAAACATGTTTCGTTACATCACTTCTAATCTTATTTTGCAAGGGTTATGCAGCAATCAGGACATTGTTGACACCTTTCATGTTTCAACGGATAGTGTTGCACGTTGGAAGAAAAGGCTATTGGAGCAAGGCGAAAAATCGTTTTTCAAGGAAGAAGCGCGCCATGGCCGAAGCCACAAATTACTCCCGGAAGTTTTGGATCGTATCCAAGGCAAGTTGGACGCGGGAAAAAGTAATTACTCTATTGCAAAACAAGAAGGTATCTCGGAAGGGAGCATTCGTTATGCGATCAAGCTTGGCCGTTTAAAAAAAAGACAAGTCCATCTGTAATCCCCGCAAAGGCTCGCAGTGAAAGGAGCCTGGAAGATGCCCAAGCGGCCGAAGGTATCGGCATAGCAGCAACACGCCAGGAAGAGCGGGGACTGGCCGTAACCGGTAAACAGGAATATGCAGCCACCCTATTCGACCATCAGAAAAGCGTGCTAAATGCAGGTGTACTGTTTTCTATTCCGGCATTAATATCACAAGGATTAGAGAAATTATTTACTATCCTTAGGCCTTTGCCATCAGGCTATTATGGGCTGCATCATATTGTGTTGATTTTGTGTTTTATGACTTTGTGCCGGATAAAAAATCCGGAACAATTAAAGAAGTATCCGCCGGGAGAACTGGGCAAGTTGCTTGGGTTGGATCGCATACCCGAAGTTAGATATTTTCGAAAAAAGCTAAAGCAAATCACTGACCAGTTTAAGTCAGATGAGCTTCATACGGAGCTTTTTCATTCGTGGGTTGAAATGATGCCTGAAATGTTTTTTTATATTGATGGCCACGTTCGGGTTTACCACGGTGATTTAGCAAATCTGCCTAAGCGCTTTGTGTCGCGCGAAAAACTTTGTCTGAGCGGGACAACTGAATTCTGGATCAACGATGAAAAGGGACTTCCCCTTATGGTGATTACATCAGAACTGAACGAAAAGTTAAAGGTGGCCATAGAACAGGCAATACCCAAAATAAAAAATGAGATAACCCTTGTCCCAAAACCAGGCGAACCAATCTTTACACTAATTTTTGACCGTGAAGCTTATGAACCCAAATGGTTCATAAAACTCTGGGAAGAACATCAGGTAGCAGTAATTACATATCGTAAAAACGTTGTTGATAAATGGGACAGTTCAATGTTCCATGATGTTGATGTACTGGTTAATAACATAAATGTTACGATGCAGCTTTGCGAAATGGGAACCCAATTAAATGGGCATTGGTTCAGGGAGATACGCAAGCGTTCTGAAAGTGGGCATCAAACATCCATACTCACAACACACCCCACGCTGCAAATGCAAACTACGGCCGTTAAAATGTTCTCAAGATGGACCCAAGAGAATTACTTTAAATATGCGATCGCAAACTTTGAATTTGACAAGATGATTCAATACGGGACAGAGCCAGTGAACCAAAAACTGTCCATCCCCAATCCAGAATACAAGCGGCTGAACCAGCAGCTCAAAAAGACAAGAGAAAAAAAATCAAGGATTGAAGCCCAAGTTTACAAAAAGCTTATTGAAAACGATCAGGTAAGTAGTGAACAGTTCAGAAAAAACATGAGTAAGATTGCTTTATTGATAGAGCAAATTAATGATTATAGTGATGACGAACAGAGCCTTTTGAACAAAAAAAAGGATGTGCCTTCACGCATTACAGTGGAAGTAATGCCAGAAGAAAAACGCTATAATAAACTCAAGCAAGAAAGTAAAAAGTTGAAAAACGTGATAATAATGCTCGTCTATCGTTCAGAATCGGCCTTATACAATAACTTAGCTGATTATTATAAATACAGAGACAAAGAAGGACGGGAACTGTTAAAAGAAATATTTACCAGCGATGCTGACATGATCCCTGACTATCAAAACAGAACATTAACAATCAGGCTGCATTGCCTATCAACCCCACGGGCAAACCAAGCAGTGAAGCAATTGTGCGAGTTCCTAAATCAAACCGAGACAGTTTATCCATACACAGATTTACGCCTGATTTACGAAACAGTCGCGCCTTAAATTACGATAGTATTGGTTGTCTGATGCTAATCTCCAGGTGCCGGCTATTTTCTTTGCCTTTGCGCTCGAAACACACATAGTCCTTTGCAGGATTGGGGTAGGTGCAAATACCTGTTGTGGCTGGTAGTTGTTCCTGCACATTTACCGTGG
>JAQUBO010000396.1 GCA_028686735.1 Bacteroidales bacterium | reverse complement strand
GAAGGACTGGTTTCTTATTATTCTATGGATAAAATTGAAGGAATTTCATTGATTGACCAAAAAAGCAATCATAATGGAGAAATTCTCAGAGCGAATCAAAAAACCAGCACTGCACCAATTGGTGATGAGTCTGTTTTTACTTATTTTAACGGAGAAGACGCTTTAACGCTTTATGCAATTGACCACACCATTACAAGTTCAGAATTTACTGGAGAGCCTGTTGGCGTACATATTTACAAAGTAAATCAGACCGAAAACCCATCCTCTATCGAATCAGCGGAAATTGTAGGAGATAATTATTGGGGAATTTTTATTGTTGGTGGCGGAAATGTTACTTTTAAATATGCACAAACACTTAAATCGAATACAAATATAATTGTTGACGAGTTACTAGGACTAGCATACAGAGCTAACGCCTTAGACTCTTGGAATAATCAAACTATTACAAAAAATATTGCGGAAGCATCAGGATATTTTTACTCAGACGGCACATTTAGCCACCGAGAATATATTCTTAGCAAAGAAAATAATTCGCCCCTCCCAATAGAGTTACTATATTTTAATCCAGAATGTGGACAAGATAATGGTGTTGACATTAAATGGAGTACCGCTTCTGAATCAAATAATGAATATTTTACAATTTATCGATCTCTTGACGGTAAAGACTGGAAAGAAATTACAGAGATAAATGGAGCAGGAAATTCTAATACTGTAGTTGATTATATGTATCACGATGTTGAGCCAACCGCTCATGATACTTATTATAAACTTAGACAGACGGATTATGACGGCAAATCAGAAGAATTTGATATCGTTGCGATATATTGTAAGTACAATCATAAAGAAATAAAGGTTTTTCCAAATCCTGCTACCGATTTTATTAATTTAACTTTTATTAACGAACACCATACAGAGGCTCCGTTATTAATATATGTTTACAATAGCTCAGGTGTTCTTGTGCATCAACAGGAGTTTTTCTCTAATCCTAATTATAATGAATGGAAAATTAATTTACCATCACAATTAAATAATGGCACATATTTTATTCATGTTAAATTAGGCGAAGATTACTTTTATACAAATCCGTTTATAATTAGAAAATAGCGTATTTTACATTTTTTTCATAGAATAGTGTGGTTAAAAAGTGAGTTCTGATTTCAGGAGTCACTTTTTTTGTAAGGATAAATTAGAAATAGTGTTCTATCTGATAATACCAGATTGATAACCTATGTCTGTCAAATTTTCGCAACTACTCCGTACGATTTTTCAACATTTGACCAATTATACTGTTATATGTGCATTGAATAATAATTTGCTTAACAAAACATAAATTTTAACTGAAACAATAATGAAAATATTTTTATTAACGATTGGAGGATTATTTATTTTAGTCATTCTTTACACACTCATCATGGCACGTCGCATGAAAAAAACGCCAGCAGAGGCAGATAATGAAAACATAAAAATCCTTACCGATCAAAGTTTTGATAGTCAAATAAAAAACGGTTTAACACTTGTTGATTTTTGGGCACCATGGTGTATGCCTTGCAAAATGATGATCCCCGTCTTAAATGAGCTATCCAAAGATGAAAGTCATGGTGCAAAAATTGCTAAACTTAATGTTGACGAAAATCAGAAAACATCGGCAAAATATGGAGTTCGTGGAATTCCGACTTCAATAATTTTTAAAAATGGCAAAGAAATTAAACGATTTGTAGGCGTTAAACCGACACAGTTTTTTGTTAAACAAATTAAATCGATATAACGACAAATTAAAATATCTAAAAATAGATTTCGCAATATTCGTCAACCCTTTATTAATAATATTCCCCTAATAAGATGATTAGAATTAAACAGTATTTATCTTGCTAATTACAAAAAAAGTAGCGAACAAAATATTCTAGTTATTGTTTTACAAATAACAATAAATAAAAAGAATTAACAATTTAAAAATTACAGCTATGGGTAAATATTCAGAACAAGCCAAAAATGTATTTGATTTTTTAGGAACATTATCAAAAGAAAGTCCAAAAATCGCAGAAGGCTTCACAACAATGTACAAATCAGCAGGTGTTGACGGTGCACTATCGGTAAAACATAAAGAACTAATGTCTTTAGGCATTGCAATATCTATTCGTTGCGAAGGCTGTATCGCCTTGCACACAAAGGGAGCCTTAGAAGCCGGGGCAACCAAAGCAGAAATTATAGAAACCATTGGAGTTTCAATTCTTATGGGTGGCGGTCCTTCAATAACTTATGGAAACAAAGCTTATGAAGCGATGAACGAGATGATGTGAAATGTGGTCTAGTTGAATCCGTGATCAAGTGATTCCGTGATGCTGACTCTTCTATTGAAGACAAAACGCTTATATTAAGTTTTTTAACTTATTTGGGCGTTTTTTTTGATTTTACAACGAGAAATCTATTAAATTTTAATGTTAAAAATAATTGATGTCCGATAAAAATTTAAAAAGATATATTTGGGTTGGATAAAAAGAATATATTGTCCCTAAAGGGACTTCTAAAGCCTTGATTACTTAGTTTTTACC
>JAQUBO010000395.1 GCA_028686735.1 Bacteroidales bacterium | reverse complement strand
TTCATGCTAACACCTCATTTCTTGTGATTTATTATATGTTACATACTAAAATAAGAAATTCTACTTGGATTAAAAGGCAAGTAAGCATCACTGATGCTGAAACACAATTCATAAGCCCCATTTCCTTTTTTTCATAAACCCATATTACTCTAAGCGAAATTACATAAAACAGAAATACACAGAACATTGATATGCCAAATAAAATTTTAAATATTAATGTAATAGCCAAAATAGTTAAAATAATAGCATAAGTAATAAGAAAAGCACGAACTGTCTTATTATTAAGCCATATTATTAGCTTCTTTTTACTTAAATGTAAATACTGTCTTATCGCACCTGTTAATCTTTCTTTTCTATTCTCTGTATAAATGGTGCTGATTTCCTCAAACCAATGTAACAAACAGCCTAAAATCCCCGTAACTATACCCAAAATTAAGGTTACCTGCATGTTTTTTAAAATAAATATATAAGCAAGTGTAAGTAAGCCATTTATAATAATGATACTTGATATCACAACCTGAATTTTTCTTCTCATTTAATCCCCCATTTTAAATTGAGCTAATCAATGTATTATTCTCCAACCATTCCATCTCCATCTCTATCATCCATATACTGATACAACCAATGCTCTTTTGTAATCGGCATTTTAAATCCTGCTGCTTTAGCTTCAGCTATTGTTACCTGCCCATTTCCATTTTTATCAATAGAAGATATGTCATGGCTTTCATTTGAGGAAGGACTTTGTATTGATTCCAACTGAGTTGATATTGCTTTATTGACTTCATCTGGATTAACATTGTCGAAATCATCCGTAATCACATTGCCATTTAATGTATACGTATAATGATACTGACTTGGGATTTGCGTTGTTGTATCTGGGTAGGTTATGCTTGCTTCGAAATCAGTGCAACCACCTGCATCACGAATCACTTTTTCCATATATGCCTGATTACCATGGCGGTTTAATGTGCTCTCTTGTGGCGTAATGTTGTAAGCATTAGATACTCCACCCAAAGAGTCAGCAATGATGTGTCCCTTATCCATATCTGCACGTTCAGTTCCATCAACATCGGCTATATCATTGTAATAACGTCCATTGGATTTCACAGGTTCTGTCGTATCATCTTGCAAAATAATTTCTTCGGCAGTAACTCGAACTAGTTGTCCATATTGATTTGTATATGCCCAATATTGTCTATCTCCAAAACCTATATCAACAACAACATTTGCTTGGCGATATCCACTCATATCTCCACCATCTACTTCGATTTCTTTGTATTTATCAGAAGGTGGAGCTGCTTCTATTACTGGTGTTACAGCTTCTATTTCTGTTTCTACTACGGCTTCAGTGGTTTTTGAATCTTGTGTATCCTGCGCCTGTTCTTGCGATTGTGATTGTGATGAACACCCTGTCAAGGAGATGCTTATTAATAAAATAATTAACCATTTTTGTTTCATTTTTAGATTTCCAAACTATTTTAAATTTGTCGTAATAATTTTAACTGTGTGTTTAAATATTTTTTAAGAAAGTCTTCCTTATTCTCCACTCAGTTTATCAACAACACCAGATATGCTATCTTTATTTATATCCACCATATTAACAGCGAACTCATCACCTGTAATGGGTTGCATTACCTTGGCTGATACAATGACTTCATTCCCAATCCACAATGACAAATCGCCTGAAGTTTCAGCTAACTTTGTAGTTGATTCTGTCATTTTTTTCTGTCCTTCATCCGTTAGTTTGAAAGTAAACACATATGCTTGTGACGTTTCATCATATTTATAGTTAAAACCAATTAAATCTGTGTTTTGTAGAACTGTATCACCGTCATAATTTGTTCCTACCTTTAAGCTAATATTATTAGCAACTGTATTTAATTCAGCATCTTTTGAAACTGACTGTGAAATACCCTTTTGTTGATGTGTACATGCACATATACACATTGATAGTAATAAAATCAAAACAACTAGCATAGATTTTTTTCTCATTTTAGTGCCTCCGATTATTTATACTAACTATATCTGATGTTAATCCTTATTTATATATAAAGAAAGCCCCTTTTTAGGGGATTTAGCGGGGTTTATTTGGAGTTTTGGTAGAACTATATCAGTACTTAATTTATTGATAATATAGTATATAATAATGGAATTCTTAAAAAGAAGTTCCGCTAATTCATGATTTAAGAATATTACTATTAGTCTTAATTTATTTTGAGTTAAGTTTTTTGCGTTTAATATGCTTTTCGAATACATGTAATATTGAAAATTGTACAACTAAAATCATAAGAATTGCAATTAATACAAATAATATTTGCTTCCATAATTCCAATGTTGTAAACGATAGTGCATAAAAAAAGCATACTATTGAAGCAACAAATATACTAAGATATAAAGTATTTTGCATCGTTACACTTTTGTCTTTAACAATGTCCTTCATCTCCTTCAAATATAATACAATTATCTATTTGATATTATTGTTGTTTCAAAATTATCACGATCCAATACCTTCCTAATAAAATCTCCTTAACGCAAATAATTTTTTTATATAAATT
>JAQUBO010000394.1 GCA_028686735.1 Bacteroidales bacterium | reverse complement strand
AAGGAAATCTAATTCTCCCTGATGGATTAACAACAATTGGATCTGAAGCTTTTGCGCAATGTTCTGGTTTTACAGGTAATTTAATTCTCCCTGAAGGACTAACGAAAATTGGATGGGGAGCTTTTGGTGTTTGTACTGGTTTTACAGGAAATTTAATTCTCCCTGATGGATTAACAACAATTGGAGATTTTGCTTTTTCGGGTTGCCGTAATTTTACAGGAAATTTAATTCTCCCTGATGGATTAACAACAATTGGAAATTATGCTTTTAGAGAATGTTCAGGTTTTACAGGTAATTTAATTCTCCCTGATGGATTAACAACATTTGGGCACTATGCTTTTTATAGATGCTATGGCTTGACTGGGTTAACCATAGGGAAAAACGTAACTACTATTCCTGAAGGAGCATTTAATGATTGTACAAATATTACTGGCGATGTGGTTTTTCCAGCAAGTCTTACTTCTATAATAAATTATGGATTCTCAGGTTGTAATAACGTAGATGCTTTCCAATTTCCTCATACAACACCGCTTGGATATAACCCAAATATGCTTGAAAAGAGTGTCCCTGTAAAAGTGCCCAATGAAGCTGTTAGCGCTTACCAATCAACCTATGGTTGGAACGAGCATACTATTATAGGATACTAAATAAAACGCATAATACAAATTAACCCAAAACCCAACCATTGCACCAGCGCAGTGGTTGGGTTTTGTTGTTTTAATTTTAGGCACTATATGCCTCACTCGTGCAGATTGGAGGGATAGGTGGCGACTTGTCATGAATAAAACGAATCGACCTCTCTTGGATAAATGAATAAATGATTCTACTATTATTAATTACGAATTAATGATGGATAATTACGAATAATGAGCCGATTACAACGATTAATCGGCTCATTGATGATTTTATGCTGTTTCATATTGAATAGATTGATTCATATTAAAAAAACATGAAGTTTTCTTTTGATAATTGTTTGTAGCATGAAATTGTTATCCCTTAAATCTAGTAGCTAAAAAACTAAAGCTTGCTGTTCTGTTCACTTCATTATGAGGCAACAAGAGATACTCCCATTTTTTTCCGCCATTGGCTGTTGTATATTCAGTTGCATATTTGCAATAGCGTTCGGCTGCTGCTTTTTTTGCCAGCACTGTTTCTTCTTCAGTTTGGTCCGAACGTTTCACTTCAATCATATAGATAGTTGTGTCGGTTTCGGCAATAAAGTCAGGTTCATATCGTTTGGAATTGTTGTCCCAATAGATGCGGAATTGAGCGGGTGCTGGTCTCATCCACTTTGATACTGTTGCATCATTTTCCATTACAAAAGCTAAATCTTGCTCAGCCTTGCTGTCAAACTTGTATTGAGAATGACAAGCCTTCTCAAACCCCATGAAAACGTATTTAGGTATTGTAACGGTGGGGTTCACAACTTCTCGAAAGTCTTTGAAACCACCATTTATCATGGTTGTGAAGCTCCACTGTTCTATGTTTATAAATGGGAATACTTTGGGCGCAACATAATCAGCAGTGTGCAACACAAAGTGCTCTTTCATCTGTTTGTATATCTTTTCTGCAATAGCCGATTTGTATTGAAATATAGTTCCAGGCAATTCATCTACTTCTTTGATGTTCCCTTTTATTGCTTCATAAGCTTGGGTTGCTAATCGATATAATAATTCCGAGTTCTCATCATAGTCGATTTCAGGATAGTTGATGAGTTCTGCAATAATGAGTTTTATAGGTTGACCGTACCAACCGCTTGATTTTGCTTTCAATGTTTCTACCTGCTTGTCTTTCAAATTCATGCGGATAATCTCTTGATCCAATGCCTGAAAACTGAAGCCAGAAACATCTAATTCAAAGTCCATAAATTCTGCACGGGTTTCGCCTTGCACCAAGTCCATGCGGGGTATCTCTATGATATTTTTTTTGTATTCCGAAACTATTGAGTCATACTTTTCACTTGCTTCCTCCAATATATCAGCTTCAAACAAATTACCGGTCATTCCAGGTTTGTTCATATTTGCTTTTACTTTTCTGAGCACTTTCTCTTTCACCTTTGGTTTGCTCAAGTCCTCCACTCGGCGCACTTCGGGCATTGAGTTGAAATCAGGCAACACATCGATAATTGCTTTCTTAGCATCCAAAGTGTTTTGAGCCTTTTGTTTCTCTTGCACGTTGGGCATTATGTTGATTCTTTCCTGCTCCTTTTCAAATGTTTGTTCCATTACAGGTTTAGAAGTAACAACTATAGTTTTGCTTGAAAGGTCTTCTGTGTCCAGTTCCACATAACTCATTTTGTTGAGCACCGACTCAGGGTTTTGCGCTTCTGCAATTACGGCTTCAAAATTCTCGTGAGCCACTACTGTTAGCTTGTCAATTTTGTCCACACCCGTTCGTTTACCTCCATAAGGCAGTCGCAATCCTCGTCCGATGGTTTGCTCTATCAACACTGCTGCATTAGCAGCACGAAGCGGAACAATGGTATATAGGTTAGTTACATCCCAACCCTCTTTCAGCATATTCACATGGATAACAATTTCAATTTCATTATCGGCACTTT
>JAQUBO010000393.1 GCA_028686735.1 Bacteroidales bacterium | reverse complement strand
TTAGGCTCGTTCGTGTCGGGTCTCTGTAGATAGCTACTCGTCTCGTTCGCCAGCACTTTACACACCCCTCACCGTTGTGTTTCATGCTAAGAAAGACCGTGCAACAAATGCCAACGCACATTTGGCACATTTGCAAGCTCTAACCCACAAGCCGATGCTTCAGCTTGCAAAAGAGCCAAATTTTTGCCAACACACGGATTGATTGTTAACTTTGAGAAAACAATTTTAATGACAGATATTGAAATTATATTAGACCTCTTAAATTCTTCACCAAGTGTTAGCATACTTGCTTCAAGAAACCGTGAATTAATAATTTCCTTTTTACTTAAGACTTTCTATAATAAACAAAGTGTCGTTTCTTCTGAAAGCATTCATTTACAACTCGCTGATTATCTACAATTCAAACAAGTCGAAATGGATGAAGATAATGACATCACAATATTTGATACTTATGAGATAAAAGCAAAGAAATATATCCAGAACTGGACAAATAGCGGTTTTTTGACGAATTACCCTGATGAACGAGGAGAGATATTTTACGAACTTTCTTCTCATTCCAGTAAAACAATTGACTGGATAGCAAGCTTAAAAAAGGAAGAATATATTGGTGCGGAATCGAAGTTTAAAAACATATTCAATCAATTAAAAGAATTAGTTGAGTTCTCAAATGAAGATGTAAAAAGTAGGATTCAGATATTACAAGACAAGAAACTTGAAATCGAACAGCAAATCAAGAGACTTGAGGCTGGAGATGATATTAAAGTATTTGAAGATTATGAAATCGTTCCACGATTTAAGCAAATAACACAATCTGCAAAAGAACTTATATCCGATTTCAAAGAGGTCGAAGATAATTTCAAAGGCATAACGAAAGAGATTTACCTTAGGCATGCGGAGGAAGACAATACCAAGAGCCATATTCTTCAATACACTTTTGATGCATTGGATGACTTGAAAATTAGCCAACAGGGTAAAAGCTTTTATGCTTTCTGGTCATTTTTATTAAATCCCTCGCTTCAAGAAGAATGGAATAGACTTGTTGTTGAACTTTATCAAACACTGGAACATAAAGATATCGAAGTAAATGACCATTTTCTCAAAGGAATGAAAAAGCTCCTACACTTTGCAGGTCAGAAGGTGTATAAAGCAAATGATAAAATGGCGGATAAACTTAGCCGTATTATAAGGGAAAGTGAACAATCAAAAACAGAATTAACCAAATCAGTTATTCAGAACATAAAAAAGACTTTAATTGAAATTTCTCAGAAAAAAATAACTCCAAATATTTCCTTAGAGTTAGAAACAGATTTGGCTATCAATATTCCATTTGAAAGGGTATTAACATTTGACCAAAAGGAAGAAGTTGTTTATAATAAAAAACCTCAAAAAGCTGATTTTGATATTAGTCAATCCGCTCAACTTCAAAAATTATTTCTCCGAACTTCGGTAGATACAAAATTAATAGAACGCCACATCTTGTCGGTACTAAAAACCAAATCACAAACGACTTTAACAGAGGTTATCGAATTAAATGGAGGTATTGAGAAAGGCTTGCCCGAGTTATTTGGTTATATAGGTGTTGCGCAAAAATTTAAACACACCTTTCTGTCAGACAAGCAAAAACAAATTGTTTTTGATAAAGAAAACAGGAAGACTATTCTAATTCCAGAAGTTATTATTGCAAAATGAAAAGTTTAGAAGAAATAGAAAAGCCATATTCGAAAGCTATTATTCGATTGTTAAAAGGGGCTGTTGATAAAAACAATAAAGTTTGGGATGATATAATCAACTATCAAATTGAAATACAGGAGTATATAAGCGTTGTCGGTCTTGAACTTGTATTAAAAAAAGATGATGGTTTTGCATTTGTTAAACAGATTGAAGACAGTAATGGAGGTACGTTAGGTATAGCATCAAGAAGGCAAATAGGATTTGAAAGTTCTATTATCCTGATTGTATTAAGGCAAAGTCTTGAAGAATTTGACAGTAATCCTGCTCAATTTCAGGTTTCAGAAAAATTCATAACTGATACTGAAATAAAAGAAGAAGTAAGTCTTTTTCTTCCTGAGAAATTTAACAAAGTGAAGTTTTTAAAAGACATTGATAAAAATATTCGTCAAATTGCTGAATTAGGTTATTTGAAAGAAGTTCAAAAAACAAATAATGAAACCAAATATCAAATTCTGAGGATTATAAAGGAAAAAGTTACCCTTGATATATTAGTGGAATTCAAGAAAAAGTTAGAAGAATATGTTGAGTCTATTTAGTACAAGTTCAGATAAGGCAGGTTATAGGCTTCAGTATATGGAGATATTTAATTGGGGTACTTTTAACGAAAGAGTGTTTCGAATTCACCCCCAAGGCAATAATTCACTTTTAACAGGTGCAAATGCATCTGGTAAAAGTACTTATGTCGATGCTCTTTTAACATTAATGGTTCCGATTAAAAGGGACAGATTCTATAACCAATCATCAGGGGTGGAGAAAAAGGGAGATAGAACTGAGGAAACCTATGTTTATGGTCATTATGGTAACATTCAAAAAGAGGGCGAATTAAGTACAACAACTCAAAC
>JAQUBO010000392.1 GCA_028686735.1 Bacteroidales bacterium | reverse complement strand
CAATAATAGATTCCATACTAGAAAGCATTAATAAAATGCCCATAATTCCGAAAACTTTTTTCATAATAATAATTTTATATCCTTTTAAATGAAAATCTAAGAGTTTTGTTTGACAAATTTATGAAAAAAATTAAACTTTCCTAAATAAAATTTGAAATAAGTTACTATAAACATAAATATCAGGCATTTATGAAAAAAATAAAATCTATAATAAATTTCAAAAGAAAATCAAATTAAGCTAATATAAATGAATATAGCAAAAACAAATTTTCAAGCATCTCTACCTACAATTTTAAATATCGTTTTGATTAAAATTAAGATATCTGTTTTTAAATTATGTTCTTGAATATACTTAAAGTTTAACTTTATCTTATCATTCATAACTACTTCAATATAGGTCTTTTCTGGATTTTCGGAATGTGCTAACAAATCACTTTCGTCTATGTATTCGATGGATGCATAATCCGTTAAGCCAGGTTTCACATCCAGCACTTTCAACTGCTCAGAAGTATACAAATCAACATATTTACGAACCTCGGGGCGAGGCCCCACAAAGCTCATATCCCCTTTTAATATATTAAATAATTGAGGAAGTTCATCTATTTTATACTTTCTCAAAAATCGTCCAATCTTTGTCACACGACTATCTGAAAGCCCTATGGTGAGCAATCCCTTTTTGTCAGCGCCCAATTCCATGGTTCGAAATTTCAATAATGAAAAATCAACATTTCCCTTGCCTACCCGCTGTTGACGATAAAAAGCACTCCCGCGAGAATCCAATACAATAAACAAAGACAAAATAAGAAATAGAGGGCTTAAAAATAGCAAACCAAAAAAGGAAAAAAAGATGTCGAATAAACGTTTAATCATCACTTTCCCATTACTTCGTAATACGATTGAATTACAGAATTTGCCACACGTTCAACTTGCTGATTTGTAAGAGTATAGTAAACAGGCAAACTTATTTCACAAGCAAAATTTTTATATGTATTTGGATAATCACTGATAGAATATCCCATTTGTTTGTAGAATGTCATCATTGGAATCGGAATAAAATGAACATTTACCGTTACATTCCTATCAAAAACACCCTGCATAATAGAATCCCTTTGATTTTCATCCACATTTTTCAAACGGAGAGCAAATACATGAAAAGAACTTCTTTTATCCGTTGTTTCATAAGGTGGAATAATAGCAAAATCGTGTTTTGACAAAATATCGGTATACATTTCAAAAATTTCTCTTCTTCGCACCAGCATATCATTTTCATACCGACCCAATTCTACCAAACCAATAGCTGCCTGAATGTCGGTCATATTAAATTTATAACCTGCTTCTATAATGTCATATTTCCAATTTCCCAATGTCATTTTCGCCAAAGCATCTTTAGATTGTCCATGCAAAGATTTAATGCACAAATACTTATAAATATCCTCATTATTAAATGGTGCAGGCAAATTCAAACACACTGCACCGCCTTCAGCTGTTGTAAGATTCTTAACCGCATGAAACGAAAAAACACTCACATCTGTCAAACTTCCCGATTTTTTCCCTTTATAAATGGCACCTATCGAATGAGCCGCATCCGCCAAGACCAAAACTCGGTTTAAAACCACCTGATTATCACTTTCCGCTATAAATAAAGATTTTATTTCGGGCGAGCAAACCAAAGCATTGATTTCATCATAATCGCAAGGAAATCCTGCTAAATCAACGGGAATAATTACTTTTGTCCGATTGCTTATCGCTTTCCGAATGGCATTAAACGAAATATTAAAATCATCATTAATATCAACAAAAACGGGCTTTGCCCCACAGTGCACAATCACATTTGCGGTAGCAGCATAAGTATATGCTGGCAAAATCACTTCATCGCCTTCTTTTAAACCAAACCATCGCAACATGAGTTCGAGTCCTGCTGTAGCAGAATTTAAACATAAAACATGAGGAACATTACAAAATTCAGCAATTTTCTTTTCAAATAATTTTGTTCGAGGTCCAGTAGTAATCCATCCTGATAAAAGGGTTTTATTTACTTCTTTAATAGTTTCATCGTCAATACGAGGAGGCGAAAATGGAATAACTTCTTGCATTAGAATGTTTGTTAATAATTCATTAGAAAAATCAAAAATAAAGAAAAAAACACTGGAGTTAGCTTAAAAACCATATTTTTAACTTGGATTTTAAAAATAAATCTCTCTTTACTCCTTTGTTGAGTATTTAATTATTATTTTTCAAGATAGTTTATAATATTATTCTCAACTCTTCCCAAAACATTTCCAAGATCTTCTTTCATAAATAATTTGCCCGTAATTTTTTCATAAAGTTCGATGTAACGCTCCGAAATTTGATTTACAAATTCATCCGTCATTTCTGGAATATTTTGGCCATCTATTCCTTGAAATCCATTGTCCATCAACCATTCACGAACAAACTCCTTAGATAGTTGTTTTTGGGCTTCCCCTTTTGCTTGACGTTCTTCATATCCATCTATATAAAAATAGCGGGATGAATCGGGCGTATGAATTTCGTCAATCAAATAAATTTTTTCCTCTTTTTTCCCAAACTCATACTTGG
>JAQUBO010000391.1 GCA_028686735.1 Bacteroidales bacterium | reverse complement strand
GCACAGGGAACTGTCCTCTTTTCAAATTCAAAAGCACAGGGAACAGCCATCAGCAAAGAAAGTAGCCTTGGATAAAGGCAAAGCACACAGTGAAATCAAACATTTCCGAACAATCGCCTGCTCGCGTACGCGAGCCCCGGGAGGGCTCGCGCCGGAGAGGCGTGACGTTCGGAAGTGAATATCTAACCATCCAATATGGATCATCTTTACGCTTCTTCATCTTTACAATCATTCCTCGCGCAACCATTGAATATATCGCTTGGCTACGAACGCGAAAGGAAGCCCCTCCACAGCAAAGCCGTGGTTGCATCCAGTGGTGTGTGTTCAATCCTACGTTTGATCCAAGCTCCCAGCCTTCGGACAGTTTTGAAGCACGCCTTGCTTTGTTAAAAATCCATGCCGAACCAGCGCATCCACCGTACGCTGGACACCGGGTTTTCCGTTGTTTTTAGTTTTGTTCACAATTTTCTCCTTCCGCCACGCGCCGGTGATCCGGAGCGTTCGAATAACGTATGAAGAGAATGGGGAGAAAATACAGAATCGCACTCGAAGGAGAGATTGCACGGGATGTTGAAAAGGCATAAAACACAAGCAACAGAATCATTTTCGAACAATCGCCTGCTCCGTACGCTTCGCGCCGGAGAGGCGTGACGTTGGGGAATAAGGAGAAAATAAATGAGAACTATGCTGCAGTTACCAGTGATATGTCTTGCTCTGTGTCTAAACTCGTCTTGCTCAAAAGTTGAGCAAATGCCACCTGAACCTTGGACGAACGACTGGACAATCCTCACGACTTGCGGGGAGGGCGGCAGACCATCCCAGGATTTTGACAAGACGTGGTCTCCCGAAGAAATGATTCCCGGGAAGTATTCCAACCGTCCTTACTATGACGCATCCGACAGACACTTAGGTATTATGGAACTTCATCCTATTTCGGACAAAGAGCCAGCCATGCTTCGTTTCACCGGCACAATCCCTCTTGATCGCCCTATCCTAGTGGTGGTTGCCGGGGGCAATCTGAACGGAGACTGCGTTCTTAAATGTGTTGTGAACGATTTACCCATCGGTGAATATACTCTGGATGGAAGCAAATGGACCACTTGCACCTTCGACCTGTCCCAATATCTGGGCAAGCCCACCACTGTTGAACTTTGGAATTGCGCAGGCGGAAAAGACCCATGGCATTTCGAGCACTGCTACATTGATCAAATAGGCTTCCAAGACAAGTGATTTTAACATTCTGAGGATAACATCATCCCCAACAATCGCCTGCTCCGTACGCTTCGCGCCGGAGAGGCGTAACGTTCGAACGTTCACAACCTGATAACTTAAACGATCCGAGAGAAGAAGTCTAAAATCGCTACGTGTAATGTCAGGAGAGGCATATGTTAATTGATATATTATATTTACTGAGTACAGCTATATTTACCTGTGTTATTTTTTATATGGCCTCTGTCCAAGTAGCTCCTCCCTTGTATGGGTTGTTTTTTGGCATAGTTCTGGTATCCAGCGGTGTGTTCAGAATTCTTAAATATCCTATTACAGCTATATGCTTATCCCTATTTTGTATATTGGCGTCATTTTTACTGATACCACAGCTTTATACCTTCTTTAGATTTATTGCCGACAATAATATAATCTACGTCTTGGATATTCGGACAAATGTAATTCTGTTTGTAATATTCTTTCTCGCCTTTATATCTTTATATACCTCGCCTAATTTCCGAAATAATAAACGCATATGTTTCGCGTTGCTTGTATATTTATTCATCGTTCTTTTATCAATGCTAACGGGGGTATGGTTATACAAAGTACATTTTCTTCCGTTGTTAGTTGAATGATTTAAAAGAACAGTTACAAGCTCTGCAAAATCACAATCGGAAATCATGGTGGCTAAGAATAACAGGGAATATTGAGATTATTCGAACAAGCACAGAGCAGCCTATCGGATACCCGGCGAGAACCGCGAAGAATAATTTATGAGAAACTAGAAAAAGAGAAAGTAGGAGATCGTGCAGACGTCCAAAGGCTGTTGCGATCTCCGTTCGAATAATCATGAAAGCGTCAATAAACATACTGTTTACTTGTTTATTACTTTGTATCAACACAAGTTGTACAACAACAAAATGTGAAACAACCAATGTCGCGGAATCTGCTGCAGCCAGCATTGACTCAGCAAATGAATCAAAACCATATCATGACAGTAATTGCGAATTATCAAAAGATACTGAAGAGAGTAATTCTTCAGAGGCAGAAATAGCTAATTCCACGATGAATGACATTGCTAATGCAATCCTTGCTACATGTGCATATTGCTTATTTGAGGGTTTGCTGCTTGCAGCTCAAATTGGACTGGAAGCATTATTATGTTCTCTATAATCACCAGAATGGTATGAAATTAATTCGAACAATCGCCTGCTCCGTACGCTTCGCGCCGGAGAGGCGTGACGTTCGGTTAGAGGGATAATGAAGGAACAAAATGTCATCATGGTGCGACGCGCTCGGGTTGTTCCGATTCTACTCGCGGTCGCTGCTGTCACTATGGGAATCACCCAGTCTGCTTGGTGATTTCTTTCCGT
>JAQUBO010000390.1 GCA_028686735.1 Bacteroidales bacterium | reverse complement strand
TTTCCGTCTACTATAATAGTACCATAATTAATTACTGAATTAGTTAAGACTTCACTAATTTTTTTATTTACATCACTAGTTGCTGATAATTTAGAGATAATCATCTCTTCTCTTTCTGATAAAGTATGCTCTTTTTCCCGAAGTATATTTTCTAAATAAAACTGATATGGTTTTAAATTTTTAGTTTTTAAATATCTAGTTAAGACAGATTTACTTCCCTTTAATATTTCTGGTTTTAAATATGAACTAGCTTCTATAAATTTATAGTATAAAGATAGAGCTTTATTTAATCTTAGTGAATTATCACTATCTTCGACATTTTCATTTAATTTACAGTTAGCATAAACATATAGTTTTAAAATGTTTTTTTTGATTTCAAAATATTTATTTAAACAGATAAGTAAAGTTTTAGATGATTCTAGCACTTTACCTTGATATTTAGTAATTTCTTTATAACTTTTAAGGTTTTTTAGATAATCTTTTTCAAAAGCTTTATCATCTTTATATCTAGTTGTTAAGTCCCATTTATAAATATCAGGGACGTCTTCTCTTTTATCATAGTTCATATTAATCCTCCTCAAAAAGTTCTAGTTATTCTAGAACTTTGTTTATTTTTCATCAACAAATTCTGCTTCTACTGGCTCATCTTTTGTTTCATCTTTTGTTTCATCTTTTGTTTCGTCTTTTGTTTCTTCTTCGCCTTTTTTATCTTGTGCTTCTTTTGCTGCTTCTTCATATACTTTAGTAGCTAGAGCCATCGCTTTTTCGTTTAACGCATCTGATGCTTTTTTTATCTCATCTAGATCATCACCTTCTAAAGCTTTTTTAACTGCTTTGATTTCTTCTTCAGTTTCTTTCTTCTCATCTTCAGTTAACTTATCGCCTAGATCTTTAATTGCTTTTTCAGTAGCAAAAACAGCAGTATCGGCTTCATTTCTAACACTTGCTTCTTCTTTGCATTTTTCATCTGCTTCTTTATTAGCCTCAGCTTCTTTCATCATTTTATCAATTTCTTCATCGGTTAAATTAGTTGATGAGGTAATTGTAATTGATTGTTCTTTATTAGTGCCTAAATCTTTGGCTTTAACATTAACAATTCCATTTGCATCAATATCAAATGTTACTTCAATTTGCGGTACTCCTCTTGGTGCTGGAGGAATATTCCCAAGTTGGAAACGTCCTAAGGTTTTATTATCAGCTGCCATTGGTCTTTCACCTTGCAATACATGAATATCAACAGCTGGCTGACTATCAGCAGCAGTTGAGAATACTTGTGATTTTGAAGTTGGAATTGTTGTATTTCTTGGAATTAACACAGTCATTACATCACCTAAGGTTTCAATACCAAGAGATAGTGGTGTAACGTCAAGTAGTACTAAATCATCAACATCTCCTGTTAAAACTCCGGCTTGAATAGCAGCGCCCATTGCCACTACTTCATCTGGATTAACTGATTTGTTTGGTTCTTTACTAAGTTCTTTTTTAACAAGTTCTTGGATATATGGAATTCTAGTTGATCCACCAACTAAGATTACTTCATTAATATCTTTAGAGGTGATTTTTGCATCTTTTAATGCTTTCTTAACTTCATTTAATGTTGAATCAAATAAATCTCTATTTAAATCTTCAAATTTAGCTTTAGTTAAATTAAAATCCATATGAACTGGTCCATCACTTGTTTGACTTAAGAAAGGCAAATTAATATTTGTTGTTGCTAGTCCTGATAAGTCTTTCTTAGCTTTCTCAGCAGCATCTTTAACTCTTTGCATTGCCATTTTATCTTTAGATAAGTCAAGTCCAGTTTCTTTTTTAAATTCGGCAACTAAATAATCAGTAACGCGCGCATCAAAGTCATCTCCGCCAAGTTTATTATTACCAGCTGTTGATTTAACTTCAAAAACGCCGTCTCCTAAATCTAGCACTGAAACATCAAATGTTCCCCCACCTAAATCATAAACAAGAACTGTTTGATTTTTATTTTGTTTATCAAGCCCATAAGCAAGCGCTGCAGCAGTTGGCTCATTAATAATTCTTTCAACTTCTAAACCAGCAATTTTACCTGCGTTTTTAGTAGCTTGTCTTTCCGCATCATTAAAGTATGCTGGAACCGTAATAACTGCTTTTTCAACTTTTTCCCCTAAATATTCTTCCGCATCGTTTTTAAGTTTCATTAAAATTTTAGCACTAATTTCTTCGGGTGTATAATCTTTACCATCCATCTTAACTTTTTTATTAGTGCCCATTAGTCTTTTAACTGATGAAATAGTATTATCGGGATTAGTTACGGCTTGTCTTTTAGCGGTAACTCCAACTAATTCTTCTCCTTGCTTTGATGCAACTACTGAGGGACTTGTACGGTCTCCCTCTGGAGTAACAATAATCTTTGCTTCTCCACCTTCCATAACAGATACAGCACTATTGGTTGTACCTAAATCAATACCTATAATTTTCGCCATTTTCTTTCACTCTCCTATTCATTTACTTTGACCATGGCTGGTCTTATTACTTTTTCTTTATATAAATAACCTTTCTGAAGTATTTCTAAAACTACTCCAGCTGGTTTATTTTCATCTTTTTCTGTTAAAACAGCTT
>JAQUBO010000389.1 GCA_028686735.1 Bacteroidales bacterium | reverse complement strand
AAATTTATCTAGAATTTCTATTAAATTTTGTTCAAAAATAAAATTATTTTTATCTACAAAAGCCAATTTTTATGAAAAAGAAATTTTTTCTATTTTAGCTCATGAGGTTGATACTCATTTATTAAGATATGTAAATTGACAAAAAACATATTGGAATATTTTGAAAATATGAACTTGATTTTATTTACAAGATGAAGAGTGATTAGCTATGTATAATTCTAATCAAATTTTTTCTGATACTTATGAAAAAACATCTATGTATAAAAAATATTTTTTACTAAAAGAAGTAAATAATAAAGATTTTTCAGAATCTTTTGAAATAGTAAAAAATCTTTATAAAGATAAAAATTTTGAATATATTTTCAATACTGTTTTAAGAATGAAAAAATGAATTAGAAACACTTCTTTAAGGTTTGATTGAAATATTTTTCTAAAAGATAAAATATATTTAGACTGACATTTCAAAATTAATAATTTGAAAAAGAGTTGAAAAAATATAGATAAATTGTATATTTGAAAAGTAAAATATGAAGATTTAGATTATTTTAGTTTTTAAAAAAATATATTATGTTTTCAATTTCAACACATTATTTAATAAAAGAAGCAGAGAAAAGAGGCTTAAAATTAGAAGTAATTAATGAAGATTTTAATTTGTTTTATTTATCAAATAATGAAAAAAAAATTCTTTTTAAAAATATAGATTGATGAATAAATACAAGTTTATCAGCTAAAATTTCATGAAATAAATTCCTAACATATGAATTATTAGAACATTATAAAATACCTTATCCTAAATGAATTACATTATCAAAAAATGATTATAATGAATTAAATTTAGAAAAATTTTTTGAAGAACAAAAATTAGAATTTCCTTTAGTTGTTAAACCAACTGATACAGATCATTGAGATTGAATAAGTGTAGAAATAAAGACATTAGAAGAATTAAAATTTGCTATAAATTATGCTTTTTGATTTTGAGAAAATATAATTATTCAAAAATTTATAAAATGATATGATCATAGAATAGTTGTTGTTTGAGATAAAGTTATAGCTTGAATAAAAAGGATACCAGTTTTTGTTGTCTGAAATTGAAATGATAATATAGAAAAGCTTATAAATATAGAAAATAAAACAAATCCATATAGATGAACTATAAAAAAAATGTGACATACTTCTGTTTATGAAAAAGCTTTAGTATATATAGAAATAGATGAAATTGTCGAAAAATATCTTAAAAATCAATATAATTATAATATAAAATCTGTACCAAAAAAAGATGAAATAGTTTATTTAAGATGAAATTCAAATATTTCTACTTGATGAACTTATATGGATATAACTGATTTTATTTCAGAAGATGTAAAAAACATAAGTATAAAAGTCGCACAAATTTTTTGATTAAAAGTTGCTGGAATAGATATTATGATAGAAGATATATCACAAGATTTAAATTGAAATTGATGAGTAATAGAAATAAATTGTACTCCATGAACAGATATGCATGAAGAATCTTTATGATGATTTAGAAATGTTTCTTGAGCTATTCTTGATTTATATTGATTAAAATAAAATTATGATAAAATTTGAAAAAAAAATATTATTATTTTTTTTAATATTCTTTTTTAATATTTGATTGTCTTATTGAAATTCTTGTGATGTTTGTAAAGACAATTCATATTATATTGATGGAAATAATTATTTAAAAACAAATTCTTCAGGCGATTTTTATATAAAAAATTCTAAGGATGAGATAATAGATAATGTTTATTTTTATATAAAAAATGATAATATTAATGAGTATTCATTTTTTTGAAAAAAATTAACTTATCATTTTTTAAATGAATGAACTTATTCAATAGAAGCAAATTTTTATAAAAATAATTGTTTTTATGAATTAAAAAAAGATATAAATTTATATACTAAATGAGTTATATATTTTTTTAATAAAACAGATGATAATATAAATTTATTTAATGAAAATTTCAAAAAAAATAATATATTATTTAATCAATATAATTTTCTAAATGAAGAAAATAATAATATAAATCTAACATATTTAAAAGATAGTGATATTATAATAATAAATAATGAGAATTTTTTATATATTTTTGATTATTTATATAAATATAAAGATATTATAAATTTTTGAGATAAAAAATTTTTTATAGTTACAAATAAAAATACAAATTACATAAAAAGAATATTATCAAAATATATAAATGATTTATCTATAACAAAATTTTATATATTTGATAATAATTATTTAATATCATTTATAAATTCTATTTCTTTATGAATTCGATCAACAGAAAATCAATTTATAGACAGATATTCTTTTGATATAAATAAAAAATCTCCAAAATATATGTTTTTTTCATATATAATAGATGATTTTATTGCTAAATGAGTACATATTAAAACAATATCTAATATATTATCATTATTTGTTATTATATTGTTTATAGTTATTTCAAAACAAGTAATTTGATTTGAAATATTTTGAGTTTTTTATTCTTTAGCTATTTTGTTGAGCTTCAAATTATTTTGATTTTCTTTTAGTATAATATTATTTATTATATCAATTTTATCTATTT
>JAQUBO010000388.1 GCA_028686735.1 Bacteroidales bacterium | reverse complement strand
AAGAAGATGAATACAAAGCTTCAGCTTTTCAAAATTCTATGTTCAATTATATAAATAAAACACAAAAATAAAAAATCTAGATTTAATCTAGGTTTTTTTGTTTGACTATTTTTATAAAATATTTATTAATACATTAATACAAAAACAAAATTCAAGGAGGATATTATGGAAGATGATGTTTTGGGAGATTTTACTATAAATGGGGGGAAAATATCTCTTTTTATAGAAGATAAAGATGTTCAAATATTTAAACTTAGTGTTCCAATTGAAGTATTGGCATACCATATTCAAGAAAAAAAAGATCTTGATTTTTCTATTGAGTCATGGGATGAGAAAATTAAAATAACTTTTTTGGATATCCAGAATTATTTTAATTTTTTTTCTCCGGATATTCTCAAGGTAAAAAAAGAAATTACTTTTTACTTTGATATTGAGACATTTTTGCTTTTAGATCCTAGTATTCATAATATGGTACTTATTTTTGAATCCACTTTTTTTACTAAATTTCTTGTTAATGGCGAATTAAAGACAATCTCGATTGTTCCATTATCTGTGAATTTGGTAAAAAATCTTCTAAAAAATAAAGATTCTTTTTCTAGTCAAAATATACAATTTTTTGATCATGAAAAATTAGAAAGAATTTATCTTGATTTTAAAGAAAAATCAAAGGAAGAAAATTTTATTAATCTTGCTTATGATGATTCTGAAATGATAGGTTATATTATTGGAGCATCTTTGGAAAATGATGTTTCTAAACCAGTATTATATCTTGTAGAATAAAACACCTGATTTATCAGGTGTTTTTACTTTTTAGTTGATATATTAAAATATGTATTTATAATCCAAATATATTAATTTATAATTTAATATATTATGGAAAGAATAAAAATTCTAACTTGAGAAAAAGTTTCTCTTGTTGTTCCTGAAAAACAAGATATTGATATATGGTATAGGTGATTAAATAATCCAGAAATTCAAGCCTTTTTAGGATTTATGTTTTGAAGTATTATTTCAAAAGAAAATGAAGAATCATATTATGACAAATTAAATAAAGATAAAGAACAATTAACTTTTTCTATTTATATTGAATCTGAAAAAAAAGTTATATGAAATATTTCTTTGATGAAAATAGATTTTAGAAATATGCATTCTGAATTAGGGGTAGCTATAATAGATAAAGATAATCAAAATAAATGATATTGAACAGAATCAATAAATCTTGTATTAAAATATGCATTTGAAGTATTATGATTAAATAAAATTTATCTTAGATTAACATCAAAAAATGAAAGAGCAAAAAGAGTTTATGATAAAATTTGATTTACAGAGGTATGAAGACAAAAAGATCATAATTATATATTTTGAAAATTTTATGATGAAATTATTATGGAAATAATGAAAGAAAAATATTTAAGTAAATAAAGTTTAAAATAATGAAATACTTAATTAAAGCTAGAGCTCTAATAGTAAAAGATGATAAACTTTTTTTAATTAGAGATTCTGTATCAAATTGAAAATTTATGTTGCCATGAGGAAAAATGGAAACTTGAGAAACAATAAAAGAAACTTTATTAAGAGAAATTAAAGAAGAATTATGAATTTTACCAGAAATTGATAGATTTTTATGATTTAGGGAATATATTAATAAAATATGAGATATAACATTACAGTTTTTGTTTGTTATAAAAAATGTTGATGATTATTTAAGTATTGATAAATCAAAATGTTCTCATTGATTTGAGTGGGATGAATGATGATTTTTTAGTATACAAGAATTAAAAGAAAATAATTTAAGAATTCCAGAAGATTTAGAAGATATTTATATGACCTATTTAGGAAAAAATAATTATAATGTACTTTTGTAATTACTTTTGACATTTATATAAAATTTGTTATAAAAATAATAATATTGTTTCAAAACAATAAAAAATAGGAGGTTAGTAATGGAAAAAGAAAATTTTTTATTGCAAAATATTGCAGAGAAAATTGCTGTGGGAGATAATCCTGAATATAAAAATGGTTGGCTTATCTCATTATTTGGTGGAATATTTACTGGTTTCCTTATTTCATATATATTACTTTATGTGATTATAAGAAATGATGATTATTATTCTTTATTTTTTCCATTACAAATTCTTATATCAGTAATATATTTTTTTCTTGTGAAAAGAGATATTGCTGAGGGAAAAAAAGGACTTGTTGCAGAATCAATTTATAATGATTTGTATTATTTGAAGAATTCATTTTCATCAAAATTTGATTCTAGCTATGAGTCAATTAGTTTTACAGTTGAAAATTTTGTTATCAGATTTTCTAATACGGGTGGTTTTAGAGTTGCTTATTTTGAGAAAATTGATTCTTTAGAAAATTTTGATGAAGATAGTATATTAGCATTTTTCATTAAATATTATCTAGAAATTGATAAAATTATTGTTGAACACAATACAGGAACATTTTCAAATAAAGAAAATGGTGCTATCTTGCTTATTGTTAACAATTATTATTTCATAGAAAATTTGTTAAAACATAGAAAAAAATTGCGACATCCGAGGCAGCGCATTCGGCATTGGATTTAGGCGCAGCCGGTATAACTCTTTTT
>JAQUBO010000387.1 GCA_028686735.1 Bacteroidales bacterium | reverse complement strand
AGCAGGTGCTATACAAACCGAGCAGCTCTCCATCAGCGGAGGTAGCTATATCGCCCGAGTCATCAGTGGTGACGAGCGAGTGATGAGCAGGAAGGTGGTGATTGGTGGGTGAAAAGACCCATTACCACCACATCGGCAACGTCTTCACTATCAAGTTAGAGGAAATCCCTGTAAATAGCAGGATTGCTATGAACCAGATGATGGCTACTACCCAACCCCAAGCTGAAGATTTGGATTTACTGCCAGTGATGCTGCGGAATGCCCATACCAACAAACTGAATATTGGGATAAAAACAATTAATAAGGAGCTGATAACCAATATAATTGCCTTATAAGTTGGATAATTGAAGTAATCAGGTATAAATTCAACAAACAACTCTGGGTTGAACAGCCATACTGTAAATGATAGCAGTAAAGCTATCAGCAAACTAAAACCTACAATGCCGATTATAATGCCAATAAAGGAGGCAAATACTTTGACTAAAACTAGGAATACTTCTCCCAATCTTTGTCCTATGCTCATAGTCGATTCTTTGAAATCTTCACTTTCAACATAGTCTTTCACATTCTGAAACTCTTCCTTAATACGCTCAGCTGTAACGTTTTCCCCTTGCATTTCAAGTTTTTGAGAAACAGTCTTAGCTCCAGGAACTATCAACCATAACACAAAATAAATTGGAATTAAAGTACCCCACACAAACAAAACAAGCAAGATTAAAATCAAGCGTATCCACACCACATCCCAGCCAAGATAGACAGCAATACCAGCCGCCACACCGCCCAGCATGCGATTATCCACATCGCGATAGAGTTTCTTCCCTGCTTTGGTTTTCTTTTTAGTTTTTTCTGATGTGGCAGTCTCCTCTGCATCAGTCTCTTGCTGTTCATTATAAGCATTCGGTTTACCCAGAATAGCGATGATTTCTTCCACATCTGCTAAGTTGATGACCTGCTTGCCCCTTAGAAGCCTTTCCTCAAAAAGCTCGGAGACACGCGTTTCTATATCACCCATAACCTCTTTTCGCTCATCCTCGAAAAGCTGTTCTTCTACCTCTAAAAGGTACTGTTTCAACACTTCATAAGCATCTTCATCGATGTTATACACTAAGTGGTTGAGATTGATTGTAAAAGTTTTCTTCATATTAAATGTATGTTTGTTTATTTAATGTGTCAATATGCCGATGTGCCAATGTGCCAATGTGATCCCGACAAGTCGGGAGTGCCAATATGCCAATGAAAATAATTTATTAATTATGCGAATCAGGAGTTGAAAACTCCATAATTCAATTGTTTTTAATATGTTGATTATCAATAAATTAAACATGTAATTTATCTTAAAATATTTTATTAATTCTCTGGAAATCAGTATCTTAGAAGAAAATTAACCACAATTTTCAAAGATATGATCTCCAGAGAAAAAGAACTCAAATTAATTGCTATCTATCTGTATATCTGTGATTTGTATAATTCAACATTAAAGTTTGAATGTCAACGCTTTAGCAATAATGCAAGGCCAGCATTTACAGATCAAGAATTAATGACAATTTATCTTTTTGTTGGATACGAACAACGGTATTTTCAGATTAATGAAATTCATTCATTTACAAAAGACTATCTTTTGGATTGGTTTCCTAAATTACCATCGTATCAAACGTTCTCGTATAGATTAAATTTATTGGCAGGTGCTTTTCAAGCACTTACAAATATACTTATTAGCTCATTTAAACCAGAGGGTTGCAGTGATTTATTCTCAATTGTCGATTCAATGCCTGTAATTACCAGTGGCAGTAAAAACAGAACAGGGAAAGTGGCTCCTGAGATTACAGCAAAAGGTTTTTGCTCTACTAAAAACTTGTATTATTATGGATGTAAAATCCATACATTGGCAAGTCTAAGAGCGAAAACAATTCCTTTTCCTGAAAGTATAATTATTACCCCTGCTGAAGACAACGATTTAACCGTTTTCAAACAAGCCTGGGGTGATAAAATCTTTTCAAGAGTAATTCTTGGTGACAAGATTTACTCTGATAAAGAATACTTTAACAGTGAAAAAAGAAAAACTCAAGATATTGAGATGCTCACGCCTATTAAAGGAATTAAGGGCCAGACGGATGAAATAAAACAAAGAGATAAAGCCTTTAATGACTTATTCTCATGTGCTGTTTCAAGAGTCAGACAACCAATTGAGTCTTTCTTTAACTGGTTAAATGAAAAAACAAAAATTCAAAGAGCAATGAAAGTCAGATCTACTGCTGGATTACTGATTCATTTATTTGGCAAAATAGCGATTGCTTTCATAAATCTAATTTTTTAAATACTGATTCGCATTAATTAGTCTTATTAGTCTCATTAGTCTCATTAGTCTCATCGGCACATCAGTTTCTCAATTGCTCAATTATTGAATTCATCTTACTCCACGCTGCCTCCAATTCCTCCAAAAACTTATCGCCTTTGGGGGTGACTTCGTAGTATTTACGTGGTGGACCTTGGGTTGACTCTACCCAAGTGTAGTCTAATAAACCGCTGTTTTTCAGTCGGGTAAGTAGAGGATAAAGCGTACCTTCCACGACCAACATATCCACCTCCTTCAATTCTTCAATTATATC
>JAQUBO010000131.1 GCA_028686735.1 Bacteroidales bacterium | reverse complement strand
ATACCTCCCTCCTCGCCTCTCCACGACATTACGGTTGCATTTGGAGCAAGTCCACCTTCAAGTATCTCATCCCAGCCAATAATTTGTTTCCCTTTAGAGTTTATGTATTTTTCCATTCGTTGCACAAAATAGCTTTGAAGCTCATGCTCATTAGCAAGTCCCTCCTCTTTAATTCGCAATTGACATTTTGGACAAGTCTCCCACATTTTTTTAGGACATTCGTCACCACCAATATGTATATAAGGAGAATTTGGAAAAAGCTCACAAACCTCATCAATTACAATTTCCATAAACTCAAAAGTCTTTTCATTCCCTGCACAATAGACATCATCAAAAACGCCCCATGTCTTACTAACTTCATAAGGACCTCCAGTACAACCTAATTCAGGATAAGCTGCCAATGCTGCTAATGAATGTCCGGGCATTTCTATTTCTGGAATCACAGTTATAAATCTATCTTCAGCATATTTTACAATTTCCTTTACTTCTTCCTGAGTATAAAAACCTCCATAAGGAATATCGTCGTATTCGCCCCAATTTTTCTTTATTACAGTTCCACTCCTTTGAGAACCAATTTCTGTCAATTTTGGAAATGCTTTTATCTCAATTCTCCAACCCTGATCCTCTGTCAAGTGCCAATGAAAAACATTAAACTTGTGCATTACAAGTAAATCGATGTATGATTTTACCTCTTCGACAGTAAAAAAATGTCTGCAAACATCAAGATGCATACCTCGATAATCGAAACGAGGCTCATCATAAATTTTAATATGCGGTAGTCTTATTAATTCTGGAGTATTGCCAGCTTCAAGTTCTGAAGGCAACAATTGTCGTAATGTTTGAAATCCCCAAAATAAACCATTATAAGTTAATGAACTTATCTCTATTTTAGTATCTGTAATATCAAGATGATATCCTTCTTCACTTTGTGCCTCAATTAAAGTCAAAACTAAATTCACCTTACCTTTCTGTTCTTCATTTACAATACTGATATTACATGGAGACAAATACTCTGTTATATATTTTTTCAATCTCAATGCATCTTGAGAATCATCGTTTAAGACAAGAAAGATCTCGTTATCTAACTCCATAAACCCGTCATTTACTTCAATATTTAAAGGTTTTGGAATAATATTGTTCTCAAACGAATAGTTTTGATTATTTTTGCAAGCAAACAATAAAAGAACTACACTGACAAAAAGAAATACATTTTTACGCATAATGAATAATTTTAAAATATCAGCTCCAAAGATAATATTAATCTTATCTATTCTATCTTTTGCAACACTATTTTCGTGCAATCAAAAATCCACAAAGAAGATTATTCCATTAAATGAAGATTGGGAGTTTTATTATTCTCCAACTAACCAATGGTATGCTGCCAGTGTTCCAGGAAACATCCATACCGATCTTTTTACTAACAATTTAATTGACAATCCTTTTTATGCACACGAAGACAGTCTTAGTTGGATAAGCGAAACCGAATGGCATTACCGCAAACAATTCTCAATAGCAAAACTATTTTACAATCGCAATCTCGAAATTGTCTTTGACGGTATAGACACTCATTGTGATGTTATCCTTAACGGAGACACAATTGGTCGCACAAGCAATATGTATCGCCAATGGGTTTTTCCTATTACAGATTCGATAAAAAAAGAAGATAATGAAATTGAATTAGTATTTTACCCAAGCTCTCAAGTTAACGCTACAAAAGCAGATATACAAGGATACGCAATCCCAGACGACAGAGTTTTTACCAGAAAAGCACCTTATCAATATGGTTGGGATTGGGCTCCAAAACTTGAAACTTGTGGTATTTACAAAGATGTATATATAAATTCGTGGGAAAAACTCAGAGTTTTAAATATAAATATCGAGTCAAAATTTATTGCAGACACTATGGCAATAATGACTGCAAACATCGAATTGGAATCTGAAAACTTTTATAATGGGAATGTCAAAATTTATAGCCCTACTAATGAATTTGACACCTTGTATCAAAAACTTGAGATTTACGAAGGCAAATCAATTTATCCAGTAGATTTCAACATCCGTAACCCTCAACTCTGGTGGTGCAATGGCATGGGCGAATCAAAAATTTATGATATTATCATAGAAGTAAGCACAAAATTCAGGGTTGAATCTCAATCTATCAAAACAGGTATTAGGAATATTGAACTAGTTACAGAAAATGACGCTTCTGGACAACAATTTTATTTTATTCTCAATGGAATACCTGTTTTCGCAAGAGGAGCCAATTGGATTCCAGCAGAATATTTCAGCGGTAGTAATTCAAGCGACAAATATCTGGAACTATTAGAACTCGCAAAAGAAGCAAACTTTAATATGTTACGAGTTTGGGGAGGCGGAATTTATGAAAATGATGAGTTTTACGAAATATGCGACTCTCTCGGCATCATGGTGTGGCAAGATTTTATGTTTTCGTGTGCAATGTATCCGCTTGACGAAGAAATAACAAATAATATTACAGAAGAAGTAAAATATCAAGTAAAACGTTTATATAACCACCCGTCCATTGTAATGTGGTGCGGAAACAATGAAATAAGCAACGCATGGTTTGACTGGGGTTGGCAAAAACAATTTAATCTTTCGGAAAAAGATTCCCTAGAAATTTGGAACGATTACGATAATTTATTCCATCGTATTATTCCAAAAGCTATTGCAGAAATTGACAATAAAAGAACTTATATTCCAAGCTCTCCATTTTTCGGATGGGGGCACAAAGAATCTGTTACTCATGGAGACAACCACTACTGGGGCGTTTGGTGGGGAATGCTGCCATTCGATAAATACCGCGAAAATACGGGAAGATTTATGAGCGAATATGGGTTTCAGGGAATGCCAGCCATTTCGAGTCTCAAAAAATTTATTCCTGAAGATTCACTATACTTATATAGCCAGAATCTAAAGCATCATCAAAAACATCCTTTTGGCTTTGAGGCAATCGACACATATATGAAAAGAACATATCCCGCTCCGGAAAAATTTGATGATTATGTTTATATAAGTCAATTATTGCAAGCCGAAGGAATGCAAGCCGCATTCGACGCACATATAGGAGCTCGCCCATACTGTATGGGAAGCCTTTTTTGGCAATTTAACGACTGTTGGCCTGTAACATCGTGGTCGGCTGTTGACTACTATTTACAACCAAAAGCAGTTTACTATTTTGCAAAAACATCTTTTGATAATATTCACTCTTCAGTCCACTTAGAAGACAAAAAACTAAAATGTCTTGTTACAAATCATAATAATAAAACCATAAACAGTAAAATTGTTATTGAATTACGTAATTTCTCGGGAGAAATTATTCATTCCGATAGTATCAATATAATTTTAGACTTATTAAGAACATCAAAACCAGAGTTTTACCATACACCCGACAGCATTTTCTTAAATCACAAAGATGATGCGTTTCTCACATTAAATATTACAGATTTAGATTCTGATATTAAAATATTTTCCAAAAGTTTCGTTTTAGGCGACAATAAAAATCTTACATTGCCACAATCAGATTTTACTTTTAATATTCAAATGAAAAAAAATCACTGGAAAATCACTCTAAAACCAAAAGTTTTTATCAAAAATATTTATTTATACCTTGCAAATGGCGAAGGAAGATTTTCTGACAATTTCTTTAACCTTGTCCCTGGAAAGAACAAAACTATATATTATTATCCAAAGGGAAATGATGATTCTAAGAACTTAAAATTCAAATCTGTTAATCAAATTATTAATGATACTGTAAATAATAATAAATATTATAACGACAGTATTTTAAGCAACAACTAAGAAGTTTTTTTATTTATAAATCATTGTTATCTGATTAAAAGACAAAAAAGACCTACTTAGTGCCAGATAAAAGAATATATCGTCCCTACGGAACAAACACCGTTAGGTGTTATATGTTGATAAAGTAAAACAAAGCCAATAAGACAAAAAGTGCCGTAGAGACGATATATTTCAAGCCTCATGTGATTTTTAAAAATTTAACCAGACAACAATAAAAATTACTGTATATTTTTTATTTTTTTTCAGATATTAATGTTTATAAATATAATAGCCCAGCCTAAAAATCAAAATAATATACTCAAATGATTTGTTGTTTGTAATAATTGCATATATTTACACACTAATTACTAAACTTTAACAACAATGATCACTGATTTTGAAGCCGTTATATTTGATTTAGATGGCGTAATAACCGACACTGCTTCTATTCACTCAATAGCATGGAAACAAACATTTGACGGTGTCATTAAACATCACAGCAACCTATATGATAAAGAATATGTTGCCTTTGACATAAATAAAGACTACCTAAATTATGTTGACGGTAAGCCTCGCTACGACGGAGTAGAGTCTTTTTTAAATTCTCGAAATATTATATTACCCTATGGCTGTCCCGAGGATAGCCCAGATGAATTAACAATTTGTGGTATTGGGAATCGCAAGAATGTGCTTTTTAACAAGCTACTTAACGAAGAGGGAGCTTTTGTTTTTGAGACTACTGTAAACTTCATAAATATACTTATTGAGAATGACATTAAAATTGCTGTTGCCTCATCAAGTAAAAACTGCAGATCTATTCTCAAAAAAGCAAAACTTGAGCATTATTTCCCAGTTTGCATAGATGGCATTACTTCTGTTGAACGTAAACTTAAAGGCAAACCCGAGCCAGATATTTTTATTACTGCATGTCAAGAACTTGGAGTTTCACCCGACCGTGCAGTTATTATTGAAGATGCAACAAGCGGAGTAGCTGCTGGTAAAACGGGAAACTTCGGATTAGTTATAGGGGTTGCTAGACACGACAATCAAAATGAATTACGAGTTCATGGTGCCGACATTGTAGTTAACGACCTTAATGAGATTAACATAAAAGACATAAGAACATGGTTTGCAGCAGGAATAATAGAAGACTCATGGTGTCTAAAATATGTAGATTTTAATCCACAAAATGAACTTAGTCGCGAAAGCATATTAAGTGTTGGTAACGGTTTTTTTGCCAGCCGAGGATGTTTTTGTGAAGAGCAAACTTCCAAAAACCACTACCCAGCAACATACATGGCAGGAGTTTATAATAAGCTTGAATCTGAAATAAACAATAAAATAATATTTAACGAAGACCTAGTTAATTGTCCCAATTGGCTTTTTACCAGCTTTAAGATTGATGATGGAGAATGGAGTAATGCAAGCAATCGCAAACTCATCGAAATAGAGCGAAAACTCGACATGAAAAGAGGTCTTTTATCAAGTTGGGTAAAAATTGAAGACGACAAAGGTCGGATTAGCATACTAGAATCTGTAAGGCTAATCAGCATGGATAATAAAAATACAGCTGCACTCGAATACAGCATTACCCCATTAAATTATTCTGGGAAAATTTTCATAAAATCAGGTATTGACGGAAATATTATTAATGATGGAGTTCCTAGATACAGAAGTTTAAATCATAAACATCTAGTAAATACAAAAACAGGTAACACAGATAATATTCTTTGGTTAAAGACCAAAACCTCAGACTCAGATATCGAAATAAATATTGCAGCTAACATTTATTCTAACACTACTTCTGATTACTCTGTTGAAGAAGATACCTCAGGGATATATGCTATTTTCTCTACAGAATTAAAAGAAAACCAAGAGTTTATAGTATATAAAAATGTCGCCTACACCAATAGCTTACACACAGACAAAACCGATGTCGTAAAACTTGCTAAATCACTTATAGATTTCAATCAAATTATAAAGGCATCGGTTACAGCCTGGAATAATCTTTGGCAAAAAGCAGACATTCAAATTTCAGGAGATCGAAGCACACAAAAATCTATAAGACTTAACATATACCATCTTTTCGTATCCTTTTCACCACATAACATAGGTACAGACACAAGTATTGGAGCACGTGGATTACATGGAGAAGCATACAGAGGTCATATTTTTTGGGATGAATTATTTATCGCTCCATTCTATAATCTAAATTTTCCAGAACTTACCAAAACAATGCTTTTATACAGATACAACCGTCTTGAAGCAGCAAAAAAATATGCCCAAGAAAACAACTACAAAGGAGCAATGTTTCCATGGCAAAGTGGTAGTAAAGGAACCGAAGAAACTCAAAAGATACATCTTAACCCCAAATCCGGAGAATGGGGACCCGATTACAGCAGAACACAAAGGCATGTATCTCTAGCAATAGGTTATAACATTATAAGATATTACCAAGCAAGCGACGATAAAGATTTTATTAAATCATACGGATTTGAAATGTTATCTGAAATATGCAGATTTTTTGTATCCGCATGTAATTACTCAGCGTCTGATTTTCGTTATCATACAGAAAATATGATGGGACCAGATGAGTACCACGAAAAAAACACATCATCTGGTAAAACTGAAGGTATAAAAAACAATGCCTATACAAATATTATGCTCGCATGGCTACTTCGTGCAACAATGAATATTTATTATAAGCAATATTACATTGTAAAAGATAATAAAAATCTACCAGATGAACAAGAACTAGCAAAATGGAAAGAAATTAGTGAAAACCTTTGTTTACATATTAACAAAGACGGTATTATAGAACAATTTGATGGATATTTTAAACTAAAAGAGCTAGATTGGGTAAGCTACAAAAAGAAGTACGGAGACATATCTAGGCTAGATAGAATACTTAAAGCAGAGGGAAAATCACCCGATGACTATAAACTATCGAAACAAGCAGATACTCTTATGATATTTTATAACCTAACCGATAAAGAACTAAATGAAACAATCGCAGGCTTAGGCTATAAGCTACCAATAGATTATAAATCTAAAAACTTTTATTATTATATTAGCCGTACAAGTCATGGTAGTAGCCTAAGCAAAATTGTTCATGCATATCTTGCAAATAAATGGGGCATCAAAGATCTATCGCAAAGATTTTTTAACGAAGCCTCCCAAAATGACTACAACGACACACATGGAGGAACAACCGCCGAAGGCATTCATACCGGAGTAATGGCTGCAAGTGTAATGCATGTATTAAACTCCTACTCAGGAATCGATTTTAGAAATACTGTTCTAAGTATTGCACCCAAAATGCCTAATCATTGGCATAGATGCTCATTTAAGTTTAAATTTAGGAATATAGTGTACGAAATGATAATCAATCAAGATTCTTTTAATCTTAAAACCAGTAATGATGTAGGTATTAGGATTTTTAATTCACCATGTATCATAGAAAAAGACGAGTGGTGGAATATTGATTTATAAAAAAGCCCGCTGATAGGTCAACAGGCTCAAGTATCAACAAAAAACTACTTAAATCTATAAGCTATTACTCTACAATTAATTTCTTTACTTGTTTATTTATTTTCACCAAATATAAACCAGATTTAAGATTTTTAATATCAATTATTCCATTATTGTTGATTTTATCACAAATTTCTAATTTACCACAAGCGTTATAAATAGATATATAAGCATCGGCATTACTTCCATTATTATTATAAAACAAAACATCAGTTGCCGGATTAGGAAAAACCTCTATATCTTCAAAACTCATATTTACAACATTTACAGGATTCTCAACTGTAATAGTAGCTGTAACAACAAGTGAGACAGGCGGATCAGATTGTTCGACCCCCGTAGGCAAACTAAAGCTCGCAGTAGCAGTATAATCTGCGGGTGTATTACCATCATAGCTAGTAACAGACCAATTCAATGACACTAAATGCTCTGCACTCTCTGTATCATTTATACTTATTGTTTGCACAAGCTGAGAAACAGCAGTAGCCTCCATTGTTTGATACGGAACTGTAATATCCTGTACCTGATTATAAACATCTACCTGCGAAATTTGGGGGCTAGGCATTTCACAATCTCGCTCATAAGTTACTGCCGAAGTAGTACCCAGATAATCTAAGAAATCATCAAGTGCAGTAGCATCCTCTTTAAGGTAATAATTTAAATATGGAACAATAATATCAATAACAGTATTATTTTGTTCTTCTCGAGATATAGTAAAATCATCTGAACAATTTTCTGCGGTCTCACATGAAACCATACCGCTACCCTCGTACGAAGCCATATAGCAATGTCCACCTCCTAAAATATTAACATAAGTTTTACAATCGACATTCAAAAGCTCGTATGTAACATAATGTCCCTCATCATCAGGAACGACACAATCAAATTCAGTATCTACAACCAAACTTGGTACTGTAATGTATGGTAAACTATTGTTTACTACATCATACCCATTTCCAGCAAAAGGCCAAGGCGGATCACTAAGAGCAGCACACAGTGTAATAATTGTTGTAACATCAGTATTATTTGCTGCAGCAATCAATGTCCCTTTACCACCAAGAGAATGCCCAATAATGGCAGTCTTATCAGAAACATGCCCATTAAAGAAGGCATCAGGATTAGTATTTTCAAATTTAATCATCAAATTCAAATATTTAAGGTCTAATCCAAAAGGCTCATGTTTAGGTACTGATAAAGGAGGCATACCACCTTCTGTTTTAGGAAATAAAACTATATAACCTTCAGAGACTAAAGCCTCATATATGTAATCGTATAAGCTTTCATCTGCCATTCCAGTACCATGACCAAAAATGACAGCAGGAAAAATTCCTTCGGAAATTGCAGCATTTTCACCACCTACGTCAGAAGGATAATAAACCGTTGTTTCAATATCCCTATCACGACCAGCATCATGAACATCCATGCTTTTATAACCGACCAAATAAGTTTGTGCGTTTAATACAAAACACATAGAAAGAAAAAAAACAGTGAAAGTGCATATTTTTAAATTCATAGCAAGCATAGTTTTATGTTACCCAAGATACATAATAAATCGACTAAACACGTTTTTTAATTTAACTTTTTTATGTTATAACTCATAAAATTATACAAATATTTGAACTTTAATGTCTTTTATCAACCTATTAAAATACTAAACTACTAAAATTTCTTGTTGAATTATAAATATATTATCTGATTACAGAAGTATTATTAGATTATTAAAAAAAACTGACAAAAAATAAAAAAACAATAGATATATTCCTTATATTTGTTGCTTAAACCAATTAATATATTTAGTTATGAAAAAAATTTTATTTTTATCAATTGTGTTATTATGTGGATATTTCGCATTAGCACAAACCGTTTTATTTGAAGACAACTTTGACTCTTACACAGCTGGAGATCCCATCACTACCCAGTCAACAGATTGGACCACATGGTCGGGTGCAACAACAGGTGGAGAAGCAGCCCTAATTAGCACTGCACAAGCAAATAGTGGGGCTAATTCCTTAAACATTATTGCCAATAACGACATGATTTACAGTTTTGGAAATAAAACCAGTGGAGTTTATCAAGTCGAGTTTAATTACTTTGTGCCCACTGGCTCGGAAGCATATTTTAATCTTGAGCATGTTTTCGGTGTCGAATGGGCATTCTCATGTACATTTGCATCAGGAACCATGACCCTTGCTAATGGTGCTGCCACAGCTCCAACATTTTCTTACACGGAAGACACGTGGTTAAATTTTGACATTTTTATTGACTTAGGTAATGATTTAATCAAATTAAGTCTTGGTGGCACAGAACTAGCATCATGGACTTTCAGCACCCTTGAAGGAGGTGGATCTGGAACGAATCAATTAGGATGCATGAACTTTTTTGGTCCTGCCAACAACAATTACTATGTAGATGATTTTGTTTACACACAAATTGAAAGTGGCGTAGCTCCTCCAACAATTGACATAACAATTGCTCCTATCACGACTGCAACAGGTGATAATGAAACAATTAGTTTTGGCAACACAGGTGAAGAAGGAATGAACTTTTCTGCATACCCAGTTTTTGATGACAGCTTTTCTGCTAAAAATGGTAGTAAAGATGGTGTAATGAGTATAGACAATGGTAATTTTGCTAGTTCAGTCGGTTGGACAGGTGAAGCAACAGGTTTTGTTGCAACTAGATTTGCTCCTGAAATTGTAAGACCTTTTATGGGGCAAGAAGTAACTTCAGTTGAAATTGGAATAAACCATTTACCGCTTAATTCAGAAGTTACTGTTTATGTTTGGGAAAAAGGTGGATTCATTACCCCTGGAGCAGCGACAATACTAAGCCAAAAAACACAAACAGTTACAATGGGGTCTTGGAATATTATTGATCTTGATTCTCCTATATTATTAGATGGAGAAGAAATTTGGATTGGCTATGGATTTACCCAACCAGTTGATTCTTTTTGTAGTGGAATGGACGATGCAGCGAACATATCTGGTGCAAATTACGCAAAATTTGGACCAGTTTGGGCAGAGTTTACAGGAATTGACAACGTAGGTAACTGGAGCATTAGAGCACACGTAACAGGATCAAGCTGGCCAGTATGGATGAGTGCTACTCCTGCTACTGGAACAGTTGCTGCAGCAGGTTCTCAAGACATAACTCTTAGCTTTGACAACACCTCACTAGAAAATGGTGATTATACTGGTAATATTATCATTGGTTGTAATGATCAGGAGTCTGAATGGAACGAAGTTCCTGTAACATACACAGTATTTGTAGGAATTGATAATGTTAAGCAATCTGTTGCAACATATCCAAATCCAACAAGCGACATTTTTAATATTGAAACGACTTCAACAATCGAGAATGTAGAGATTTATAATACTGCTGGACAACTTGTAAACACATTAAATGTTAACTGTCAAGTTTCACAAGGTTGTTTATGATAACTTGTATTAATTAGTGGTAAAGATAAAACTTTATTTTTAAACTGCAAAGGATTTTCTTTAAATAATTTCGGATTAATTTTAAACCATTTTTCA
>JAQUBO010000386.1 GCA_028686735.1 Bacteroidales bacterium | reverse complement strand
CGGATTGAGACTCTGCTCACCCATGTGTTTTATCGTGCCCACAGCTCCGAACCCGGAAAGATTCCGGACAAGGGCTGAAACTACGGATGTCTTACCCGATTTTTTATACCCGACAACTGAAATGACTTTCATCAAAGAGCGTTATGCACTTTCCTATATAAGTAAGGGCCGGCATTTTATTCTTTATTTAATTTTATAGAGCGTTTTGTGAAGATTCAAATATTGAAACTTTGATATTATCTATAAAGAGTTTGACTAACATTTGACTAACATTTGACTAACATTTGACTAACTGTTTGACTAACTGTTTGACTAAATTGTTTGACTAACTTAAAATTTGGATTTATACAGAAATATTCCGTTAATTGGAAATAGGGGGTTGATTATGGAAATAAACAATGTTAGAATTCAGGATATCCCTGAAGAGGAACGCCCAAGAGAAAGGCTTATTCGAAACGGGCCGGAATCGCTTTCGAACGCAGAACTGCTTGGAGTTGTCCTGAGGACAGGATCAAATAAAGAGAATGTTGTCAGCCTGTCCAGCCGAATATTCTCAGAATACAGCATCAAGCAGCTCAGTCTTGCAAATGTTTCAAGGCTTATGAAGGTTCATGGAGTAGGAAAGGCCAAAGCTGCCCAGATAGCTGCGGTTTTCGAACTTGCCCGCCGGCTTGAGACCTTTGTGGAAGAGCCCAAAAGAAAAATCTGCTCCCCAAAGGATGTATATACCTTTATGTACCCTAAGATGCGCGAACAAAAAAAAGAAAAATTTATAACACTTTGCCTTGATACAAAAAATCAAATCCTGAAAGAAGAAGTCGTATCCATCGGCAGCTTGAATGCGAGCATTGTTCATCCGCGTGAGGTTTTCAAGTCCGCCCTTATGGAATCGTCAGCATCAGTAATTATGGTCCATAATCATCCTTCAGGGGATCCAAGCCCTAGCCGAGAAGACATAATGGTCACTGAGAAAATGATAGAAGGAGGAAAACTCCTTGGAATTGACGTGCTTGACCATATTATTATCGGGGAAGGCAGATACGTGAGCCTCAAAGATGAAGGCTTTGTAAGATAAAGTAACTTAAAGACAGAACCTCTGAATGTAGAGACTTTCAATGTAGAAGAGTTTAATGTAGAGAATTCGATGAACTCTCAGCGCAGAAACTCTCAGTGTAGAAGCGTTCAATGTAGAAGAGTTTAATGTAGAGAATTCGATGAACTCTCAGCGCAGAAACTCTCAGTGTAGAAACTCTCAATATAGAAGCGTTCAATATAAAAGGTCTCAATATAGTCACTTTCTGGGCACTTTCCGTAATTGGAACAAGAATAAAATAACAGGTTGAGAAATACGAAAAAAATAGTTGAAAAAAGTTGTTGAAGACTATGAAAGTTATAGGCATTAATGGAAGCCCACGAAAAGACGGCAATACTGCAATCCTAATTCAAACCGTATTTGAGGAATTAACAAAAGAAGGCATTGAAACCGAACTTATTCAACTATCTGGAAAAAGCATAGAAGGATGCAAAGCTTGTCGGGCTTGCCATAAAAACAAAAATAAGCAGTGCGTCATTACGGATGATTTTTTTAATGAGTGTTTTGCAAAAATGCTTGCCTCAGATGGAATTATTCTAGGGTCGCCGGTATATTCAGCTGGTGTGACCTCTCAAATGAAGGCCTTAATTGACAGGGCGAGTATGGTACTTGCAGGAAATCGAGGGCTTTTCAAGCATAAAGTAGGAGCTTCAGTTGTAGCTGCTCGCCGAGGCGGTGCTATAAGTGTCTTTGATACCCTGAACAATTTTCTACATAGCAAAGAAATGTTTCTGGTAGGGTCAAGCTACTGGAATATGGCTTACGGGAATGCTATCGGAGAGGTTGAACAGGATCAAGAAGGCATTGACAATATGAAAAATCTTGGCCAAAATATGGCATGGATATTGAAAAAAATTCATAATACTTGAGTATAATTGAGCATCTCAAGTGGATTCAATAAGGTTTCAAGGTCTCCTTTAAATTTTCCCTTTAAATACCCTGAACAAAAGCAGCAAGTAAACCTACCGATAAAAAGATAAATATTCATTTTATAAAGGTTAGCTCGTATTGAACGCGAATGATTTATTAGATTAGAACCTGTGGACATCTGTTATCAGGAACTATAATCGAATATCAAAATTAAGTTGTTTACATACGATTTATTCTCCAACCAAACCCATACTATCGAACTTCACTTATCGAATTTCACTTGTATCGAACTTCACTTATATCGAACTTTACTTATATCGAACTTTACTTATATCGAACTTTACTTATCGAATTTCATCTCATCGAATTACTAAGATTACGATATCTATATATATCTTAAGAGATGGGCATTTCGATTAAACAAATTTCCCTCCCAGTTTCTTATTCCCTAAAAAGGAGGTTTTCTGAATTACAAAACATATAAACGCTTGTGCACTGGACAGCAGGGATATTGAGGAAGTAATCCTGGATGATCCTTATACTGTGCCTTATAGAGGCATTTATGCTATCTGTGACGCAGCAAATGAGTATGCAGAGATAATTGAGCACTCCAATTGTTATAGTGGGGCCTGCTGGTCCCTTTACCATTATGCAAAAGCGC
>JAQUBO010000130.1 GCA_028686735.1 Bacteroidales bacterium | reverse complement strand
AGTAATAAGACCATCCATGCCCAATAGCCTCCTCCAAAACTTGTGGCATAATAAAGAGGGAAAGCAGCAAACAGAGCTCCACCAAAAGTAACTAAAGTTGTAAAAGTAAATTCCCATTTACGACCTAGAGTATTTACAATCATTTTTCGTTCTTTCGTAGTTTTGCCAATTGTATAAATAAGAGTTTGTCCACCTTGTACAAAAAGTAAAAACACTAACAATGCACCAAGCAAAGACACCAGCAACCACCAGTATTGCTGAAAGAAAAGATGAGTAATTTCTGCATTTATCATAATTTTTTCCCTCCTTCATTTTCGGGTTTAGCAGGTCCGTCTTTAATAAATCTAAGCATAATACTTACTTCGGCAATTAGAAGTCCAGTAAAAATAAAAGCAAATATCCAAAACGTTGTTTGCACTGCACCAGTTGTAATATTGGTAACACCAGCATCGACAGTCATTAAGTCTTGAATAACCCATGGTTGACGACCAACTTCAGCAACGACCCAACCTGCTTCTGAGGCAATATAAGCCATAGGAACACAAATAATCCCGATTATATATAATAATTTTGCAAACTTAAAATTTTCAAGTTTATTTTGTATTGTCAGCCAAGCAAAGACAAGAAAAAGAAGAACGAATAATGTTCCAAAGATAACCATTATATGAAAACTATAAAACACAATAGGCACGTGCGGCACAATATCTTCTGGTTTTTTTACATAAGAATAGCCAAAATGCTCAAAATTATCCATTAAAATTTCATACTGCAATTTAGCCTCATCATCTTTACCTAATTCTTTAAACTCTTTGTATGCAATAAGAGCCTCCATAGCAATTTTGCCTTTTTTCATTCTTTCTTCGGTAGGCATAATTTGATTCTCTTCATCTCCATAAACAAGGTCTGTAATACCAGGCACATAAGTTTTTGTGTCAAAATCTATTAAAAAACTTAATGCTCCTTTAAAACCAAGCTTAAACAAAAAGGGATCCTCATCATTATCAACAGTTTTTTTAGGATTTAGTATAGCGACTCCAATAAGTTCGGCTTCTTGTCCTCCTTTATATAAACCCTCCATTGCAGCAAGTTTCATTGGTTGGTGCGTAGCAACTTGCACAGCCGAGCCATGTCCAGTAAAAATAAGTGCCATAACAGAAATAAAACCAAATACTGATGCAATAACAATACTTCGTTTAGCAAGCAATGTTTCTCTATTACGCAATAAAAAGTACGAGCTTACACCAATCACAAAAATTGCAGCAAGTGTATATCCAGAAGTAACAGTATGCAAGAATTTATTTACAGCCACGGGTGACAGTAAAACTTCCCAAAAGTTAAGCATTTCGTTACGGGCAGTGTCAGGATTAAAAAACATACCTGCGGGATATTGCATCCACGCATTTGCCACTAATATCCATAGGGCTGATAAGTTTGCCCCTATAGCTGTTAGCCATGTTGAGGCAAGGTGGAATTTCTTACTTACTTTATTCCAGCCAAAAAACATAACAGCGATAAATATGGTTTCCATAAAGAATGCCATAATTCCTTCTATTGCCAAGGGTGCACCAAAAATATCCCCAACAAACCAACTGTAGTTTGACCAATTGGTACCAAACTCAAATTCAAGAATTATACCTGTTGCCACACCAACAGCAAAATTTATCGCAAAGAGTTTCATCCAAAATTTGGTAATTCTCTTCCACTCTGGATCCCCCGTTTTTACATAAACCGTTTCCATTATGGCAATAATAAATAACACTCCAAGAGTTAATGGAACAAAAATCCAATGGAACATTGCTGTTAAGGCAAATTGAGCCCTAGACCAGTCAATTAACGAAGGGTCAATATTTAGTAGTAATTGTGTCATCTTGTGCAATTTTAATTAACTCGTTTATTACATGCTCGCTTCTTTGCTCGTCTGTTTCAAAATTTGTTTTTAAATGATTTGGAAAAAAAATAAATTTCACCAACACAAAAACAAGAAAACCTTTAATCAGAATAATCAGCCACATTTGCTTTCCCCACCGGGGCATATTTTTAAAACCCTCATAATAAAACCTGAATATTCTTTTTAGTACTTTCATACCTATTATGGCTTTGTTCTATTTTTAAAATGTAATGGGTCTCCCAACTCTCCGTAACCAACAAGATCGCCAGCCTCATTTATTTGTTCTTCAAGTTTTTTAATATATTCGTCAGTTTCGGCAATAATTTGTGGTTTTCCTTTATACAGATTATAAGCATCGTGATATTTAATAGGTGTTATATTTGGCATAATTACATTTGCTCCGCACCTAATCCCCTCTTCTCTGCCATCTGGATTTATTGCTTGTAATGCTGTAGCAGAGGCAATATTAACATCTTTCATTAAAATTCTTAAAATCGCTATCATTTTAAGTGTAAGGTTATATCTCTCACTTACTGACAGCAAGACATCATTATAACGATATAAAGGCGTATCTTCATGTTCGATATAAGGGCCCATTCCACACATATCAATATCGTATTCTTTCATAAACAAAAGATCGTCAGCAAGATCGCCCATAGTTTGATAAGGTAATCCAATCATAACACCTGTTCCAGTAATATAACCAGCATTTCGCAAATCGATAAGTGCTTGTTTTCGTAATTCAAATTTATGTAATTTATCTTTCGGATGTATTTGATAGTACAGATCTTCGTTCGACGACTCAATGCGAACAAGATACCGCGTTGCTCCTGCCTCTAACCATCTATCATAAGTGTCAATTTCTTGCTCTCCAAGTGATAATGTAACACCTATTTTCTCGGATGATAAAGCCTGAATTTTTCTCAAAAGATCTTCGATACGATTAATAAACTTAGCATCTTGTCTTTCGCCCGACTGAATTACGATTGATCCCCAGTTACGATCTAAAGCATATCTAACTACCTGAAGAACCTCATCATCACTAACGGTATATCGCTTTACTTTTTTATTCCCTCTACGAATACCACAATAATAACAATTTTTAGTGCATACATTCGACAGTTCAATTAGTCCACGAAAATAGGTACAATTGCCAATATGTTTTGACTTAATTTCTGCTGCTTTTTTATAAATGAGTTCAGTGTCAACAGCATTCGCCGAAAGTAATATTATTAAATCTTCTCGATTTAAATTCTCTTTTTTAAGTATTGAGATAATTTTATCCTGCATATCTATATAATAACAACACCAAATATAAACAATTTAAATAATACTTTGGTTTATTTTCCTTTTCTTTTTTTCATCTAGTCAATATTACTATTTAAGCATCGTCAACTTCTGGGTCAAAAAAGCTAAAATGCACGCTTCCATATTTTTTTTCCATAACAAAAAACGGTAACGAAGATAAATCATTTTTTGCGGAGTGTTCAATAATTAAAAGAGAAGCCTCTGTTAATAGCTCGTTTTTAAAAATAGAATGATAAACCTCTTCGATATTCTCGAGCATATATGGAGGGTCTGCAAAAATTAAATCAAATTTTTGTTTACAGTGGTTTAAATATCTTAAAACATCAGATTTATACACTCGTGCATCTTCAAAACCCAAAGTATCAAATTGTTTTTCGATATATTCAGTATTTTGATAATTACTATCAACTGCAACAATTGATTTTACTCCTCGACTCCCAAATTCATAAGAAATACTACCAGTGCCACTAAACAAATCAAGGATATCTATATTTTCGAAATTAAAGTAATTATTAATAATATTGAATAAGGCTTCTTTAGCAAAGTCTGTTGTAGGTCTAGCATTGAAATTTGCAGGAGGGATAATTGATTTCCCTCTATATTTACCGCCAATTATACGCATGAAACTATATTTAAAAAATTATAATAATAATGTGGTAATGTTTCTTGAAATTTATAAAAATATTTGTAATTAATATTTTGAGATTCAAAATAAACCTGAGATATAAATTTACGTAAATTTATTACTGCTAAATTATCAGTTTCAACAAAGCCTGAAAATACAAGTTTAGTTTCTTCTTGGGAGAGTTTTAATTGATCAAAAATATTAATTATATAGTACAAAAGATCGTTATTTGTTTTGTAAGTGTATGTATTATAAAACCTTACATCAGAATCTTTTAACACCAATATATCACAAAAGTCATTAAACACTTGCACATACATTTTTTCCTCTAAAGGATTATCACTCAACTTATTATCAATAAAATGGGATTCAATAAAACTATGAGATTGTGGAAACAAATTGTACTCAGTAAATAATTCATCTAATACTTTAATAATATTCTTACTTACCGAAAAAATAAGGTAATTCCCTGATTTATCCAATCTGGAATATTTAACGCTTCTTTCGGTATTAGGAAAAAAATTAAGATTATAAATATCGTTTATTTTATTACTTTGAAATAATGCTTCGGGGACAATAGTTGTACGTTCATCGGCCACAACAATATTAAGTTTGTGAAATTTATTAAGATTTAACTCTTCTTTTAAAATAAACGCTTTGAATTCTGCTTCACAATTCTCGGGATTGCTACAAGTCTGTGAAACTAAGGTACTAAATCTTGTTAATTCTTTATTATATAGTACATAAGAAAATCCACCCTTGGAAATAAGGATGGACAGACTTAAATCATAAGGGTTTATATTCTCTGTATCTTTATCTTTAATACAAAGATTTTTCATTTTAGATTTTATTCCCAGTTACCTGCATTATTGTTTGCTTCGACAAGATTCCCAACTCTCAAACAGCTATCGTTTTTAAGGGCATTATAATTAATAATTAGCTGTTTATCTAGCCCAGCAAGAATATCTTTATTTAACACATAGCATTGAAATACTTTCACCTCTACACCAGAGCCAGTCATAACAGAAGCAGTATCCATCAAAAACTTTGTACGCTTACCTGTTGGACTAAAAGCCATAGAATCTATAGGATATCTTATATGTTTAAATAATGAATCAATAATAGGGACATAAAAAGTGTCACGAGAAACCAGTCCAAGTTTTAATGCTTCTGCTTCAGTTAATGAATCAGGAACAAAACCGATAGCACGCACGACTCTGATATCTTCTTTCTTAACAAAATTTATTAAAGAATCAAAATCAGGAGTATAAAATCCAGTAACTTCTCTGTAAGCCAACTGTGCTGTTCTAATATCCTTTAACCTGTTAACTGTTTTGTTAAAACGTGATACTCGTTGCTCTTCAAACTCAATCGGTTTATTTATTCCGTTAACAATTAAATAAGCTAAAGCTACAATAGCACCCAAAAGTGCAATTTTAATAATAATTCCAACTGTTTTATTCATTTTCGCAATTTTAATTTAGTTTTGTCAACAAAAATAATTTATTTTTTTAAATTAACAGCAATATTTAGACTTAAATATTAAATAATGATAGAAAACTTTTTTAATTCACACTTATTACAAAAACTAGGACATGTACCTACACGTGGTCAAACAGAGGCTATCAATAACTTATTACCATTTTTAAACGATAGAGAAAAGTTTAGCATTTTCACACTTACTGGATATGCTGGCACAGGAAAGACAAGTTTAATAAGTGCATTGATAAACTTACTTGCAGACATGAAAATAAAAACTGTTCTACTTGCACCAACTGGTCGTGCTGCAAAAGTTTTATCTAATTACTCTGGACACTCTGCATCTACAATACATAAATGTATATACCGACAAAAATCAACAAAAAAAGCTACAAGTGGTTTTGCAATCAATTATAACAATAATAAAAATACTATATTTATTGTTGACGAAGCCTCAATGATAGGAAATATTGATTCAGGAAATAAAATGTTTGGTAGTGGTAGATTATTAGATGACTTACTAAGTTTTGTGTTTAATGATAACAATTGCCGATTAATATTATTAGGAGATACCGCCCAGCTACCGCCTATTGGAACAATTTTAAGTCCTGCTTTAGAAAAGACATATCTTGAGTCGTTGGGGATGAAAGTCTATAATAGTAGTTTAAACGAAGTTGTGAGACAAAGCGAAGAATCGGGAATACTTCACAATGCTACTTTAATAAGAGAAATAATTGCACATAAGGATATTAATTTCCCAAAATTAAAACTAGAAGGTTTTAAAGATATAGAAAATATTAGCGGTGCCGAATTGCTAGAAGAACTTGAAACCTGCTATTCTAAACACGGAGAACACGAAACAAAAGTAATTTGCCGATCAAATAAAACCGCAAATAAATATAATTTAGGTATTCGCAACCGAATAATGTGGAAAGAGGAAGATATTTCGCATGGTGATTTACTAATGGTCGTAAAAAACAATTATAGTTGGTTGCCCGACAAAGCAGAAATTGACTTTATTGCAAACGGAGATATAATTGAAGTAATAAGAATTGGCAAAAGATATGAACTATACGACCACACTTATGTTGATTTAACAGTTAGTTTTACCGATTATCCAGCACTGGAAATTGACGTAAAAGCAATTATCGACACCTTAAATTTAGATGCTCCGTCAATGCCGCAAAACTACTACAAAGACTTATACCAGCAACTACAAACTGATTACGACCACATTACAGATAGTAATAAACGACACGAAGAAATACTAAAAGACCCATACTTTAACGCTTTACAAATAAAATTTGCTTATGCTGTTACCTGCCATAAATCTCAAGGCGGACAATGGAAAGCTGTTTTTGTCGATCATGGTTGGCTTAATAAAGAGGCAATGACACCTCAAAATAAATATGAATTTCTAAGATGGCTTTATACAGCAGTTACAAGAGCTACAGATATACTTTATTTGATAAATTTTGATAAGGAATTTTTAGAATAAAAACCTATCCTACACTATTATTTTTTATATCAGATCTCAGTATTTCCAAATTTATCATATATCCTTGTTGGTTTAATGAAGTTATAAACTCTGAATGTTTGCGTTTTCTACGATATTCAGGTTCAGTTTTTGGATGCCTTAAAAATTGATCTATATAATTGGAATCTTCTGCAATATTAATAACAGCATGAAAAAACAGAAAATCTTTACCTCGGTACATAGAAGATCCAACAATTTTTTTTCCATTAAGAACAACATCAGATACTCCTTGGATATTTAATCCATTTACACCTTGTTTTTCTAAGGCTTTTATAATTTTCATATTGCAATCATAAAAAAAAGTTTTAAAAGCAGTAAGTTTATGTTCACGAGACAACAATGATACAATAAGAGTATTTGGTGTCAAAACAACAGCATGACCTCCACTAGGACGCTGCATTACAACAGCTTTCTCGCGTTTTACTACTTCAACTTCAACAGCATTCTCTACATTGTCGCGTTGTCCAAGAATAACATAAACCTCATTAGGTTGCCAAATAAAAACCCCAGGTTTCTTTCGCTCAAAAAGGCTCTTGTCTGGAAGATTATACTCTTGCAATAAATCCATGGGGTAAAGATAATATATATTTTTTTGTGAGGTCAAAACACTTCTTTTAAATTCATTTATATAACTTAATAGCAAACAAACACCCTAAAACAGAATTAAAAAGCTTGTTAGTCGCTTGTTCTTCAATTTACTTAAAGACAAAGTTTTGCATAAGTAACCGAAGAACAGTCCTTAAGGTTTGTCAAATAATAAAGTATGCAGAATTGACTAAGATATTTTGTTGTTTTTCGAAACGCAAAATTCAGCTAATAGCTTGCTCATTTCGATAAAAACTCAGTTCGACAGGCTCACTGCATCGCAGTGCAGCGCTTTACAAATTTGGCAACATAAAAAACGGCAAAAGAGCAAGTCAAAATGACTGATTTATTGCTTGACAATCCCTTAGAAAGTAAATCAAAGATTACCTAAAATAAAATATTTTTTGTACTTTTATGGAATTATTAATTAATAATCATCACTAAGAACATAAATATAAATATAAACATAAAAATACAAATATGAATTCAATATTGATAAAACTCGGGATATTGTTCACAACCCTGTTCTTTGCAAACAACACATCATTCATTGACAAAGCTCAGGCTGGTCCAGATAAATATCAAAAACTATGGGAACAGGTTTCAAAATATGAAAAAGACGCCCTACCAAAATCGGCCTTAAAAATAGTTGAAGAAATTTATGAGATAGCAATATCTGAAAACAATGATAAACAAATTGTAAAATCAACCATTTTTAGAATGAAATACACAAACATTCTAGAAGAGGAAGGTTACACAAAATCACTCGAAAAGCTGGAATCAGAAATAACAAAACTTACAGGAACATCTAAAGCTATGCTTCACTTACTGCTTGCAACAATGTATTTCGACTATTACAATAATAATTCATATTTAATAAATCAACGATCGGTAAGCTCTAATTTTGAACTTGATGACATAAAAACTTGGGATAAAACGCTATTTCAAGATAAAATCATCAAAAATTATATGCTGTCTTTAGATGATAAGTTAAAGGAAATTGAAATCACTGAATACACTGAATTTATAGACTATGCAAAAGAATCCGAAAACAGATTTCCTAGTTTGTATGATTTTGTCGCATATACAGTAATTAATAAACTCTCGTCAAATAACTACTACGACTATTACTATGGCAATACTTCTGATGATGACAATTTAACAGAAAACGCTTATTTAATTAAGGCAAATGATTTTGTATTACTACCTGTTGAAGGCGACACTCTATCATATAAACGTGCTGTTGTTAAAGTTTATCAAAAATGGCTTTCGACAAGATTAGAAAATAAAGATGATGCGGAATCATTAATTTACACTGATTTATTAAGACTGAATTACATAAAAGCAAATCTCAATAGCAATAATAAAGATGTTTTATGGGAGTCCGCACTTCTAAATCTCCACGAAAAACATTATAAAATACCAGAGCTTGCCATGATTGATTATGAACTTGCAAAATATTATAACCAACTTGGAGGAAAGTTCAATTTCTTAGATTCAACAACAATTAAATACCAAACATACAAAAAGAAAGCTCATAGTTTACTTTCAAATGTTATAGAATTATATCCAAAAGCGACATATTATCCAGAATGTAAAAACCTTATCAACGAGATTGAGAAAACTAGTTTCACTTATCAAATCGAAAAAATTGTTAAGCCAAATTCAAAATTCCCAATAAGAATAGATTATGTTAATACCGACAAACTTTACATAACAGTTTTAAAATGCGATTATGCCAAATATCTTAAAAAAGACAAATCTTATTATGATGAAGGCTATTATGCTGAAATACTTAAAATGTCGGAAACGATAATAAAATCAAAACTTATCGAACTACCCAAATCATCAGACTATAATACTCACAATACTGAGTACTTATGCAATGCACTTGATAAAGGTTTTTATATAATATTTCTTCATGCAAAACCGGAATTTCAAATTGAAGAGAACTATATGTCCGAAAGCAAATTATTTGTATCAGATTTTAGTCTCACTTCTAACAACAGCTACTACAAAAACTCTGGATATTATGTGTTCGATCGTACAACAGGACAACCCATTGAAGGAGCAAAAATTGAAGCATTCAAATACGAGTATTCATACATAAAAAAAGAATATATTTACAATAAAATATCTACTGAATACACCAATGAAAATGGTTTTGCATCAATGAAAAAACTTAATGAAAACACTTATTCAGATGTAAGACTTGACGTAAGTAAAAATGAAGATTTTATTTCCGAAAACACCTATTTATATTATTACGATAATTATGAAGAACAACGGGCTACTGAGATAAAAATTTTCACAGATAGAGCCATCTATCGCCCCGGACAAACGATAAATTTTAAAGCAATATGTATCGACAAAAAAAGTGGAGAAATTAAAATACTCCCAAATTATGCAACGACAGTTTTTCTTTACGATGTAAACTATCAACAAATCGCATCAAAACATCTTACTACCAACGAATATGGTAGTTTTAACGGAAGCTTCACAATCCCTCTTGATGTATTAACAGGAAATTTTCGCATAAGTGCCGGAGAATTTTCACATAATATTAAAGTTGAAGAGTATAAACGTCCAATGTTTGAAGTTAAGATGTTACCTATCGAAGGTGAATACAGAATTAACGATAGCATACACGCAGAGGGAACAGCAATGACTTATGCCGGAACAGCACTTACCGATGCAAAAGTATCATACAAAATTGTAAGAAACCCAATGTGGTGGGGATATTATCGTGGAGGAAACTTTACGCAAAAAGAAATTGCCTATGGAGATGTAAAAGTTGATGACGAAGGCAAATTTAAGATTGGATTTAAAGCAATTGCTGATGATTTTGGAGAAATGAACAAGAACATCTACTATTATTACACAATATCCGTTTCGGCAACCGACATAAATGGCGAAACTCAATCCAGCTCATCAATAGTTTATGTGGCAGAAAAAAGCCTAGTATTATCAAATGATTTTTACGGAAATCTTGAAAAAAACGAAATTGACAGTATAAGCGTAAACTCAAATAATATCTCAGGAGTTTTTGTACCTGCGAATGTTAAAGTTGAGATTTTTAAGTTGAATGACCCCGGTTTACTACTGGCAAAACGACAATGGGGAATAGTTGATAAGCCTTTGTATTCTGAACAAGAATGGCATTCAATGTATCCGGGATATGAGTTTTCGCACGAAACCGAATATAGTAACTGGACTAAAGGAGAAAATGTTTTCTCAGAAGCACTTATAACAAAAAAACATTCGAAATTAGCTTTAAAAAACGCCTCAAAATGGCAATCAGGAGTATATAGAATTGTTATGACCTCTAAAGATAAATGGGGCAATGATATTGAGAACACAAACGACTTTGTTCTATATGATAAAGAAAGTACAAAAATGCCATATACGGCGACTTCGTTCTTTATCGCAGACAATTATTCTGCACAACCAGGAGAAACTGTCAATCTTATTGTTGGATCTTCGTACGAAAATGTATATCTACT
>JAQUBO010000385.1 GCA_028686735.1 Bacteroidales bacterium | reverse complement strand
TTCTGCCTGACCTTTGATGCCGCCACCATTAATGTTAGCTTTAACATCAAATTCATTGAGTTTGTCAATTGTTAAAAATGGTTGTTTTACAATATATTGTAACTGTAAAACTGTAAAATAATCTTCCAATTTTTTGTCGTTAATGGTAATGTTTCCTTTACCTTCACTTAAATATACTCTTGCTACGGCTGCTTTTCTACGGCCCAATGCATTAAATACTTCCATAATGCTTATTTAATTGTGTTTAAGTCCAACTTAGATGGCTTTTGAGCTTCGTGTTTGTGCTCTGTGCCAACATAAATATATAAATTTCTAAATAACTCTGCTCCTAAACGATTTTTAGGTAACATGCCTTTTACAGCTTTTTCGATAACTCTGCCAGGATGTTTGCTTAACATCTCCTCCGGATTAGTTGTTCTCTGTCCTCCAGGGTAACCTGAATGCCTTACGTAAACTTTATCTGTAAGTTTTTTTCCCGTTAAACGGATTTTATCAGCATTGATAATAATAATATTATCGCCACAATCAACATGAGGTGTAAAATCTGGCTTATGCTTACCACGTAACACGTATGCTACTTTTGAAGCAAGACGTCCTAAAATCTCACCTTCAGCGTCAACAACAAACCATTGTTTGTTTACGGTCTCTTTGTTTGCTGATATTGTTTTGTACTTTAATGTTTTCACTACTTTATTGTTTTTAATTGTTAAATAATATTTAACTCCATAGGCTGGATGACCAAACGGACTGCAAAAATAATACTTTTTTCAAAAAATCAAACCTTTTTAAGTAAATAATTTTGAAATCTATTAACACTTGTGAATGCCACTGATGTCAATGATTATGGAGGAGGCTTGTTGATAATAATATGTTTTATTATATTTCAACTTAGTAAAAATCAGGTAAATGCATCGTGTTTTGATGTAATATGATGGGAAAAGATTGGTTCTCGTTTTTATAATCCTGTTAATAAATACATTTAGCTTTGTTCGGAAGATGCTAAAATTTAGTAATAAGCAGCTACAAAAATTGTATAATCAAAAAACATAATACTGTTGATAGTTCTTTGATTACATTTTTATTATTTGCGCTTGCTAGCAGTGCAGATAAAAGGAAAAGCACTTTGCTTTTTGTAATTAGCCACTTAATCTGTTGTATTAGCTAGTGTCTTAGTTCGAGATTTTAAGTTTATCTTAAGACATTGGTGATTTATTTGATAGCAAAATGTATTATATTTGCACAAATTTTAGACTTTTAAATAGTTTATTTGTTAATAAAATATTGATATTATGAGATTTACAAACACATCTAATCCTGTACTTACAAATAAAGCATATAAAGTGCAGTCTGACGGTCAGGTTATGACTATTTCGGGAGCAATAAATAAATCGATAGTTTTGTTTCTTTTGTTGGTTGCTGCTGCTACTGTATCTTGGCGTTTGGCTGCTTCGGGAAACGAACTTGTTTATACTCTTTTAATGCCCTCTGCAATTTTAGGCTTTGTAATTGCTCTTATTACTATTTTTGCAAAAAAATACTCTCCTATTACTGCTCCTTTATATGCAATTGTTGAAGGTTTTTTTCTTGGTGCAATTTCAATGGTTTATAATTCTTTTTATAATGGAATAGTTTTGCAAGCTGTGTTGTTAACTGCTGGTATTATGGGAGTTATGCTTTTTGCATACAAAACTGGCATAATTAAAGTAACGCAAAAATTTAGAAGTGGAGTTTTTATTGCAACTGGAGGTATTGCTTTGGTATATTTGGTGTCATTTATTATGAATATGTTTGGAGTACAAATGCCATATATTCACGATAGCGGACCTATTGGGATAGGAATAAGTTTGTTTATTGTTGTTATAGCTGCACTTAATTTAGTTCTTGATTTTAGTTTTATTGATGAAGCCGCAAAATCGGATGCACCAAAATATATGGAATGGTATTCGGCTTTTGGACTTATGGTAACGCTAATATGGCTATATCTTGAGATATTACGTTTATTAAGCAAACTTAGGGATTGATTATATCATAAATTTAGCAAAATCTTATAGCACGAATTATAGTTTCTAAGTTTCTAAGTTTTTAAAAATTATTTATAAAGATATGGAGTTTTACAATTTTCTTAACGACTACTCAGAGGGAGCACATCCCAGTATTTTGGATGAACTCATTGATACAAATCTTATTCAACAAGATGGATATGGAGATGATGACTATTGCAAGCAAGCGGCTCAACTTATAAAATCGGAAATTGGAAATCCCGAAGCAGATATTCATTTTGTGGCTGGCGGAACACAGGCAAATATGCTTTGTACATCGGCATTTTTAAAACCCTATGAGTCAATTGTTGCACCAAAAACTGCACATATCGAAATTCACGAAGCGGGAGCTATTGAATTTGGAGGACATAAAATTAATACCGTAGAAGCTCATAATGGAAAGATTTTACCCAATCAAATTCAAGAAATGGTGGAGTTTCATTATGATGAACACATGGTAGTTCCCAAATTAGTGTTTATTTCAAATACGACAGAACTTGGCAGCGTTTATAAAAAGCAAGAACTGCAAAAGATTTCTGAAATGTGCAAAAAATATGGGTTGTATTTGTATATAGATGGTGCAAGAC
>JAQUBO010000384.1 GCA_028686735.1 Bacteroidales bacterium | reverse complement strand
GATTGTATGCTTTCAAGGCGCTCAACTCATTTTTTTAGTTTTTTAGTTTTCTGACTTTTTGCTAACCTTTACATTCTTCATCTTTTAGTCCCGGCTCATTTTCAATTTATTTTCAACTTATCTTAATTTCTTCTCTATTTAGTTTTCTCTTTCTTTTCAACTTCATTTTCTCTTTATCTTTCGGGTTTTACTTTGTTGTAATTTCGCAGCCATCCTGGGTTACTATTATGGTGTGTTCTGCCTGGGCTACAAGCCCTCCTGAACTTTCGAGAAGTACAGGATAAGGGCGAATAATTCCTGCTTTTTCGAGCTGGAGTAATACGAAATCCAGTTTGTCGGATTTAAGCCAGCGCTTTGCAAAAGGCAATTCCCTATATTCTTCAACCTGTTTCAGGACATTCCGGACTGCAGGCAAACGGACCGGTTTTTTCCTTATAAGGCTGTATATCTCGGCCCAGTTTCCGTCATGGACAGTACCGACTCCATCCGTTGCAAAGGGCTCGATTGCAAGCACATCTCCTTCTTTTAGAATTGCTCCTCCTTCCACATGTCGGTTAGGAACAGAAGGATCATCGTGGGCTTCGTACTGAGAAAGCCCGTGGCCTGTCAGGTTTATTATCGGGTTCAGTCCGTTACTGCGAATGCTGTCCTCGATTGAAGCTCCTAATTCTCCCGTAGAAATTCCTGGCTTCGCAAGTTCAATGGCTGCGGCAAGAGCTTCTTCGGCGGCTTTCTTGATGTCGGAGTTCCCGGATAAGTCAACAGTTACAGCTGAGTCTGCAACATATCCGTCCACATGGACTCCGAGGTCCAGCTTAACCATATCCTTTCCAAAAACGTCAGTATCTCCGATCTTTGGGGTTGCATGTGCAGCCTCTTGATTCCTTGAAATATTGCAGGGAAAAGCAGGCCTGCCTCCCAGCTCTATAGTCCGGTTTTCAATAAAATCTGCAACTTGAAGCAGACTATTCCCTACCTTGACCATTTCTACGGCTTCGGTTCTGACAGTTTTCAGGATCTTGCCTGCTTCCCTGTATTTCTCAAGGATATCTTGCTTATTGTGCACATTATCGGTCATATTACCCCTTTTAAATGGTTTATTGGACTCTTATTGGACTCTTATTGGAATCTTATTGGAATCTTATTGAAATCTTATTGAAATCTTATTGGACTCTTATTAGAACTCATGGTAATTTATTGAAATTTTACTGGAAAGTACTGGAATTCTTATAGTTTTCCTGAGTGCGTTCCTTATGCGAATCTTTAATTCTCGATTTGAATCGATGCTTTTCGATTCAAATGGATCATTTTAGATTTTAACAGATATTTTTAGATTTTAACAGATATTTTTAGATTTTAACAGATATTTTTAGATTTTAACAGATATTTTTAGATTTTAACAGATATTTTTAGATTTTAACAGATATTTTTAGATTTTAATAGATATTTTTTGATTCAAACGGATAATCTTTCATTTTAACAGACTATCTTCGATTTGAGCAAGTTATATATTGTTATTAAAATATAAAAATATAACAAATCCTTTCAAGTGTAAATCTTTTATACTACAAATCTCTTTTCCAGCCCTGTAAAGTTCTGATATCCATTTTCAGTGACCAGGACCATATCTTCTATTCGTATTCCTCCGATTTCAGGATAATACAGGCCAGGCTCAAGAGTGATTACATTGCCTGCCTCAAGTAAAGTCCCGTTTTCTCCGACTCCTGGGAGTTCATGTATGTCGAGCCCTACTCCATGTCCTGTTGAATGGATAAACCCTACCTTTGCACCACTTCGGTAGGTGTCATAACCGTGTGCCTCAAAGAAATCGCAGACAGCGTTATGTACATCGGATGCCTTTACTCCTGGCTTAACCATTTCAAAGCCTTTTTTCTGGGCTGCAAGTACAGTTTCGTACATCTTTTTGAGCTCTTCCGAAGCTTTTCCGTGTAGGACTGTGCGCGTCATATCCGCAAAATAGCGTTTCGTTTTGCTCCGCGGAAAAATATCCAGGATAACTGGGGCATTTGCTCTCAGAGGCCCGTCCGTAGTTCCATGGGGGTTTGCTGTATCCTTGCCGCATGAAACGATTGTCTCCTCGGCTTCGCATCCATAATCAAGAAGGGTATGATCTATAACCGAAAGCACTTTAGCTCCTGTCAGTACCTCTCCTGCGTGATAGAGGAAGCCATCCCTTTCTTCTGCTCCTGATATCAAGGCTATTGCAGCTTCCATAGCTTTTTCTCCGGCCATCTGGGCATACTTTATGGATTCAATTTCTTCCGGACTTTTCAAGCTCCTGATTTTTCGGAACGGGCTTTTTATTGGGACTACGGAAAAGCCCGCTTCTGTGAGGAAGTTTGATTCGAATATCGGGAAATCGTAAGGCACTGCGACTTTCTTAATCCCTTCTCCCGCAAGCAGCTCGGATATGCAGGCTGCATAGGCAATAGATGAATCTTTTTTCTCCTTCATCTTCTCCCTGTAGCCTAGGTCCTGCAATGTCTTTATTGTCGAAATCCTTGACTCGATTTCGGCTCTCCCTTTTTCCATGTCCGAAATAAAAAGTATCTCTTTTCCTTCATCGGTTTGCAGGTATGCAAAATCGTCGGAAGCTAAGAAGCGGGTTACGTA
>JAQUBO010000383.1 GCA_028686735.1 Bacteroidales bacterium | reverse complement strand
TAATTACTTGCGATGGCACTGCTATTAAGACCATTAGAGTCGCGAGTACCATTGTTGATGATCCGAGAAAGTTTTGTAAATTTTCCATTCTATTTATTTTTAAATTTCAAATAGGAAAACAACAGAACAAACCACAGCAGAAGGAAGAGGGAATTAGTTATTTCCATCGCCCAGATATTCATAATGATTGAATAAATCAACCAGAATGAGCAAGAAACTATGCTTACAAAAATTTGAGTGGGATGGTAAGCGCCAGAGCTTTTATTTTTCCATATTTCAAAAATTTGAGTTCCTATAGTCACTCCGATAATTAGACCAAGGATAAGAAAAATTATATCTCTGTTGGGGCTAAAAATCATAGCTGGTAATGCTAGCACCGAAAAGCTTCCTAGTATTATTTCTTTTTTGCTAATTTTTTTAAATCGTAAAAGATTAGCAGTAATTATCAAAGAAAGAATTCCGAGAAGACCGTTAATGCTTAGAGCTAGGCTTTGATTAGTCAGCCCAAACACGGTTACTGCCAAAGCAGAGAAGCCAAAAAAGCTATAAAAAGAAAATGAAACTGATTGACCAGACTTGGTCTGTATTATCCGCTGGTTCTGCTTTAGAAAAGCGATTGCTTGCAATACGGTAAATACCATAGTAGCGACGAAGCTAAGAGCGAGCATATTAACGCCAAACTCCCTTATCTCAGTGAATTCTATCATTGTTTGTTTGTTTTTTTAAGGTTCTACAATAACTTTTTAATTAACAAATAATTGTACAATTTTTATAGATAAAAGTCAATAACTATGTTTCGGCAATCGAACTTTATTGTCCTTTTTGCTATAATTTAAATATAGCTATTATTTAAAATAATTATAAGAAATTTATGAAAAAAATTATCGTTAGTGTAGTGATTTTGTTGTTTTTGATTTTTGGTACATTTATATTACTGAATCAGTCTCGAGATACAGATAAGGAACAATTAGTATTAGAGCAGACTAATAATATTAGTAGGGATTATATAGCTTTACGCTATCAAACAGATAATATTTTAATAAATGCAGAAAGTTATTCGAGTTATGATGCTTGGAATAAGGACATGACTGCCTTGATTTTGAGCTGGGAAACATTAGAAGAGAGGGCTGTCAGTTTAGAACTCAGTGCTGCTGAAATATCAGCAGAGAAAGTCAGTCTAAAACTCATTGCTCCTGTACTAGCCTATGATAATCAAGAAATATCTAATGTATTTGATAAAGCTCCAGCTGGTAAAAAAATAGTTACCTTGGCTAAGTATTTAGGTGTTGATGCTCAAAAAGCATATCAGATACTTAAAAACGATCAAGCACAGGTAGAAGCAGATGCCTGGAATGAAGCTGGCGATACTTTTCAAAAATTAGAAACATCAGCAGTTGTCATTAAAGACGCTGCTAAAGTGACTGGTTTTGTTGGTACAATTGTAATGACCGGAGGCACTTCAGCCATTGCTTCGAGTGGAATAATTGGGCAAGCAGCGGTTGTTGTAAGTGGGGCAGATTTAGTTTTAGAAATTACTGACGATTCGGCTAAGATTGCTTTAGGTAATAATAATAAAATTTCAGCGATAGCTGGAGATGTGCGTGTTGTTAGCGAACCTCTTTCATCACTATTAATGATTAGCACCCTGCCAAATAATTTAGTAAAAGGAATCGATAAATTAAATGCTGTATCTTTTGCTTTAGATCAATTTAATTCTGCGGTTCAGGAGGGTAAAGTAATTGGTATTAAATTACCCACACCCAAAGAACAAGCTAATCAATCAGCGAAGGCAGCCGTTTTAGATAAAAGTGAATTAGAACAATGGCTTAAAGATCAAGGAATAGATAATAATTCTGAATCAGTGGAAGAAATTGAAAGTATTTTAATGATTAAGAAAGAAGATGACAGCTCAAAAGATGATGAAAATAACATAATAGAAGAAGCTGAAGATCTAGATAGAGATGTTTCAGGGGTTAGTATGGGAGATGAGGATATAGTTGGCAGATGGACGGGAGTTTTAAAATATACCCCAAGTCAATCTGAAGGAGAGCGGCAATTAAATTATGAACTAAATTTAAAAATGATGGAATAGTTGATGAAGAGGGTAATGGTGATGCATTCTCTAGATGGAAAAAAGAAGGAAATATTGTGAAATTGTTTATTAAAGAAGATTCTGCCGGTGCTTATTATGAATTTATGTTGTCAGGTAATAACCTTACTTTTGTAAAATTATCCGGTCTTAATTCCGAGGGAGAATGGCAGGACGATTTTGCCGGTGAAGATTTCTTTGGTGGAAAGTTTTATGAAATTATGTTATCAAAATAATTTACTTATTAAATAAAATATAGAGTTTATATAAATATTAATAAATATGTTAAGCCCAAATTTTTTTTCTTTAGCTAATAATTTAGAGCTGCCTATAACAGAAGAGCAGGTAGATGAAAAAGCCTTAAATATACTTGATGGAATAATAGAAAAAAGAAATGTTACTGCTTTTAAGGCTTTTAGAGACGAAGAATTAAAAACAGAACATAGCATTAGTAAGTTAAGTAAGTATGAAGAAGCTTTAATGAGACTTTTGGCTATTTATGGAGTAGAGGATATAAATATAAAAAAGATAGCTGATAATTTATATGAAAT
>JAQUBO010000382.1 GCA_028686735.1 Bacteroidales bacterium | reverse complement strand
GTTGAGTTTGTATTATATGCACCAAACAGTTCTGTATGTGGCGATATTCGTACTGCTAATCTTAGACCCATTTTTGTGTATTTTGTATATAACATATCGGGTGTGTATTCCCACGAGTTGTATGTTTTCCAGTTAAATCCCATTGCATATTCACGACCATAAGCAACAAATCCTTCTATTGCTGCAAAATTCCATAACCATAAATTATAACCTATTCCAAACGATAATCTTGGAAAGTTAACAACACCGTTAATATGTGAATTATCGTAAGTATTAAATTGGTATCCTCCATCAATAAAAATTGCATATTGAGAAGCTTTTCCGATATTAACATATAAGGAAGTTTGTATGCCTCCTGGTCTTGCATTAAGCCCAGACAATGACCAACCAAATAATGTTCTGTCAGTGCTGGTGTTTAGTTTATTATTTTTTGTTGAATTTTTATTAAAAATTGTATTTGTATTACTTGTAGTCGCAAGATTAGCTGTTTCTAAATTGTAAGATTTTGAATTTAATTGTGTGCTAGCTGGGAACTCATCATAAACAGTATGGTAGCCATTTTTACTAATTTTTATTTTATTATGTTTTGTATAATCTAATTCAAACTCTATTGGCGATTTTCCTGTTAAAACATTATTAACATAAATATCTGCTCCCTGAGGTTTTGTGTTAATCGAAAATTTTTTGGCAGCTTTTAATCTAAACATAAATTCTTTGGTTTTGTCATACTCAACTATGATTTCTTCTTTATGAGTTGCATATCCTTGTTTTTCGATTGATATTTTTCTTTCTCCTACATACACATCACGAATAAATTTTGGAGTTGTCCCAACAAATTCGTCATCTATAAATATTGATGCTCCAAGTGGTTCTGATTGTATAGATATAACGCTTAGTTGTCGTTCTAATGTTTGATTGATAAAGTAGTCTTTATTTGCAATTACCAGTATTTCTTTAGTGTAAGATTTGTGATTTTTGGCTTGTAATTTAATAATATGTAAACCTTCAATCAATCGCCCTTCATAAGAGCCTGTTCCAAGTTTTTCGTTGTCGATATATATTTCTCCTTCGCGATTTGTTTGAATTTTTATTTTCCCATAAATATCAAGTTCTGTCAATGTTTTATTAATATTAAAAGTGTTTCCAGCTTTAAGGTTAAAATTGAAATCTTCTGTTTTATAAAGAGCCATTTCTAGACGACAATTATATTCTCCTTCAAGTAGTGGTAAGGTTAGAGGCGAAACCCCTTTAAGTTTGTCATTAATATATATATGAGCACCTTTGGGTGTTGTTTCGATTACAACAAATTCGGCAACTGCTGTTGGCTTAACAGAATTGTCGGTGGGGCTGTCTCCAGTCAAAGTCATTTTATAAACTTTACATTCTTCAATATTTGTGGGTATAGAGTATTCTAAAGGTATATAACCATTCTTGATTATTTTTAGCATTTTTTCTCTGGGGGATACATATATCCAATATTCACCGGTTTTTTTTACAATATCTCCTTCGATTCCTAAACGTGATTCAAAAAATAATCCATCAAGATTTGTAAAGACCTTTATGATTGCACACTTTTGATCATTAACGTCTTTTCTTTCCATCGAAACAGCAGATAAATCGCTTATATCTTCATCAAAGGATAAAACTCTAAAGCTTTGTGCAAAACTTCCAATTGTTGTTAGCAATAAAATAATTAGATATAAGTAAATTGTTTTCAAAATATACAGAGTTTTTGTAATGCTTATACTGCAAAATATAAGCCAAATATAGATGCAAAACTACAAAATATTTATGATTTCTCTAAATACACTATGTGTTGTTTATAAATTAATAGGAATTTCGTTTTTTTTTGAGTTTAATAATTTTGTAAATAATAAATTATGGAGTTAAGCTCTTGTTTTTCGGTTTGTAAGTAGCACGAAGTATTTCGCAAAAAAAATGCAGCTAAGTATCTTTACAAAGCTTATTCTGTGGATAATGTGGGTTATATTGTATGTGTTAAATTCCTTCTAAACTTCGTAGCACTTCTTCAATATTACCCGAGGGTCTGTCTGCATTTGAGTTAATAATATTTCCCTGTTTATCAAGCAGAATAAAACGTGGAATTCCTGTGATTTTAAAATAGTTACACAAATCATTATTCCAGCCTCCTGCATGTAGTTGTATGCCTTGCATATTTTGTGATTGCAGCATATTTATCCAGTCTTCCCTATTTTCATCAATTGAAATTCCGATAATTGCAATATTTTTATCGGCAAATTTTTGTTTTAAACTTTCTAATGCCGGAATTTCTCTAATGCAAGGTCCACACCAAGCTGCCCAAACATCTATATAGACATATTTCCCTCTAAAATCACTTAAACTGTATATTTTTCCTTCAATATCAGGGAAAGACCAATTTATTGATGTTTGACCTTTAGAAAGTTTGTTGTATTCTGAGAATATTTTGTCTAATTCTGTAAGCTGAACTTTGTTAATAGGCATTTGTATCTAGAAGTATTTTTGTCATTTCCAATCCATCTCGTTGATGATTTCAAAATCATTAGTTGATTGTTCAAATTCTTTTTTGTCGGCATCATTCCATTTTCCGCATAATTCGAGGTAGGAATTTCTTTTATCGATTTTATTGTCACTAAGGAGG
>JAQUBO010000381.1 GCA_028686735.1 Bacteroidales bacterium | reverse complement strand
TTTGTTGTTCATAATTTCTTATATTTTAAGTTTTAAAATGTCTTTTTATTATATTTATAAATCATATAAATCAATGTTAATTTTTTGTTAAAATTTTAAAAAACAAAAAGAGGATTAAATCCTCTTTATTTTAAATTCACTTTTATCTCATAATAAAATCAAGATTTTTCTAAGTAAGATTTTATTACTCGTAAATTCTCTGTAGTATTTATTATATCAAAATCTGTTTGAGTAGAAGTTGTTATAATAAGAGTATCATTTTCTATTTTTAATTCGCTAGCCCTTAAGCTATATACTAGATTAGTTGTGCTTGTTTCTAAATCTTTTATGAAATCTTCTCAATTAAATTCTTTTTCTACTGGCATAGCCATAAGTCATAGAGTATTTCATCATCATATTGAATCACTTGTTATAGAAGAAGTATCATTTGAAATAGTTCATGTATCTTGTGCTATAGAATCTGTATAATTTGAAACATCTTCTAAACTTGTAGAATTATCAGGTAATGATTTTCTCATATATGTTAATGAATTTTCCATAAGTCATCAATTTGTTTTTCCAGTATTTTCTGTATTATTTTCAGAAATATCAGAATTATCTGATTTAGTTATTTTTAGTGATTCTTTAACTGGAGTATTTGTTGATGTTTTATCTGAAACTCAATTTTTCTTAATTTCATTTTTTGTTTGTATAGTATTTTTTCAAATATTATTTTCAGATGTTTTATTTTCTTTATTTAAAATCTTTTTTTCTATATTTTCTGTTTTAGTTGATTCTTTTGAAGTATTTTCTTCTTTATCTGATTTTATAGCGATAGGTGGATTTAATGAAGGTTTTTTTGTATTTAAAATATCTTCACTTATAGGATTAGTTACGCTAAAAACAGCATAAGAAAAAACTGCTCCAGATCAAAAATAAGCTATTTTTTTAAAAATTCAAAAATCAAAATGTTTTTTCTTTTGAAAAGCTATTTCTCTATTTATTTCCCTTTTTAATTCAGCTTTAAAAGATTTATTTTCAAATTCTGGTTTATATTGAAGCATTTTTGAGACAATTTCTTTTAATTTCTCATCATTTATATCTATACTTGGGTCTGCAAAATGCAATTCCCTTAGGATTTGATCCAATTTTTCTCTATTTTGTTCCATATTTATAAAGTGAATAATATTACTAGTAAGACAATAGTTATTGTTTCTTTTATTTTTATCAAATTTCTAGACACTATTTTTTTACAATTATCTAGACTTAATCATGTAATTTCTCGAATTTCTTTGTATGATAAATCATCCCAAAGTCTCATAATCATTACATCTTTTTGATTTTTTGGTAAAGTTTCCAAGAATCCTAGTATTTCTTTTATTTTCGCATCATTATCTATTTTATTTGTATAGTTTTCATCATATCATAGAGTATCTTCTATTTCTTCCATTTCTACTCTATCTCCTTTTTTAGTTCTGTATCAATCTATAACTAGATTATAGGCCATACGGTAGATCCGATAACTAAGTTCTTTTTCTGTATTTCCTGGAAAATGTTGGATACTTTTAAGAAGCTTAAAAAATACTTCACTAACTAAATCTTCAGTAAGATTAGTATCAAAAGTCTTATTATAACAAAAATTGTAAATTTTTTGTACGAAAGCATCATAAATAATCGAAAAATTATCTAAGTCTCATTTTTTACAAAGCTTTATAGCTTCATCTATGTTTTGTAGCGACATAAAAGTAAAAATTAATGTTTACAAAATATAATACGAAAGTTGTGTGGATTGGTGACAATATTATTTAGTACAATTAGTAATTTCACAACTAGCAAATCAAACTAAATAATAAAATATAGTTAAAGAAATAAGAAGTATCATAGCTATGTATAATAAAAATTTTTTTAAATTACTTAATTGCATATATCTATCTGAAAAAATAAATCATAAAATTCATCATAAAAAAGCTATAAAAAATGGTAATATTATAGTTTTAATATACTCTAAAATAAAATAATCTGTGATTTTAAAATGGAAAAATATAAAATATTTATTTATATTTAATGTTAAATAAATAAATATAAGCCAAGGTGAACCTATTAAAATTCATATAGATAATCAAAGTATTTTATCTTTAATAAATTTTAAAATTATTAATATAAATTTAAAAATTTTAAATGATTCTTTAAAACAATTTTCAAATTCTATTTTTATTTCTTTTAAACATTTTTTTAAAAATTTTTTAATATTTTTTTTATTCATATTGTTTTTTATAAATTAAATTAAATTAATTATTCAAAAACTTCTCTGCTTTTTCCTCATCTTTTTCAATAAAAATCTCAACAGATTTTTTTGCTTTTTCTAAAATTTGTTTTGATAAATCTAGTGATTTATGGCTTTCTTTTACTAATTTAGCAATTTTTTCTTGAGTTTTTATATCAATTTTTGGTAAAATAAATTTTGAAAAATCTTCTTTGTTCGTTGCTTCCATTATCATTCATCTTGCAGATCTAATAAGTATTTCTTTATAAATCTGATTTCATCAAAATAAGATTTGTTTCAGGATTAAAAAATTTTGGTCTCAATACAAAAAATCAAGTTGAGGCTACTAGATTTTTATCTTCATTTATGATAATTGCAACTTTATCAGCAGAACCAGCAAGA
>JAQUBO010000380.1 GCA_028686735.1 Bacteroidales bacterium | reverse complement strand
TAATAAATACAGATTATGTTAAAAGTATTGGCACAAAACCAAATTTTCTTGAATATCTAATCAATAAAAACACAGGGATTAAAAAGTTTGCAAAGGCTATTCTTATGCGAAAAGGACAAAACAAACTCTCAAACGCTGCATTTAAAGCAACCTACAAAACCGTTTGGTGTGCAAGTCCAGCAATTGAGAATATTAAGGAAATTAAAAGTGTTAAAGATATTATTGCAGATTTGGTCGGGGATTTATAAAAGCTATGGTTTTTATTTTTCAGCTATATCATTTAAAAACCAGCTAAACTGCACTTCAAGAGTGCGTGCATCCAGTTTAACAATTGTATCAATTGCCATAGATTGAAGCTTAATGATTATAGTGCTTGACAGAATATCTCCTTCAATTTCAGGGGAACTATCAAAAAACACTAAACCTTTATGTTGTTTAAATGGTCCAATATCTAAACCACTTCCATCAGATGTAACTAAAATCACTGAAGATGAATCATTTATATTGTCTAATACTAATGATGCAAATATTTTATTGCAAGACATACAATGATTCTGAGTAATAACTATTATCCTTTTTTGTTTGTCGGATAATTCAAATTGATGTTGAGCCTTAAAATACTCTTGAAGCACCTGATAAGGGTCCTTTTGCTCATTTACATTAGTTGGTTGATTACAGCTTAGTGCAAACACCAAAATTACGAACGTAATGTTAGAATAGATTAAAAACTGTATAAATTTTTTCATTTTGAGTATTTGTTTTTTTAAACGCTAATCCTTTTTGTGTCATCATTCCAGAATATTGGTCGTATTCTTTTGCATCAAATAAAAACTCATCAACAAAAACAAAATCATTATTTAATACAATTACCGAGAAAGATGATGCAGTTTTACTTTCTTTTGGATTTTCAGACTTTAAGTCTTCATGTTTGAGCACTATATAATAATAAGAATTATCATAAAATACTCTCAGTATTTTACCTGATTTCTCCATTATTTTTTCTGATTCTCCCATTTGCTCAATTACTTTTCCCTTTGTTAAAACTACAGCAGGATGTCCAATCTTCGTAAATTTTGAGCTTAAACCAATCTCTTTCTCAATTTTAAAGTTATCTGAATTAATAATAAAAAGACTATTTGAGAACATTGAATAAAAAATAAGCTTATCATTTATATATGTATATGTAGGACCTTCTCCAAAGTTAGAATTTGCAACGCATATTTGGTGATATATATCGTTTAACCCAAATTCAAAAGATAATGTGTCGCTAAAATAATTTGAAAGCTTAAAAAAATACGGTGAATTATAAAAATAATTATAAAAGGCTAAGTTATAGTCGTCAATACAATTCATATTAATGCTGTCTATTGCAACGACGTTTTTAAACCTAGGATATACTCGATAATAAAGGGCTTCCCTATTACAAGAAAATGAAGTTTGAGGAGGTGCTATAAATTCATGTTTTCCTTGAATCTCTTTGGGAAGAATGCTATCTATATTTAGATAAAACCAGATTTCACTATTACTATTTATAGCAATTAGCTCATTAGTATAAAATGATGAAAACAAGATTGTATCCATTGAGACGATAGTTACAAATAGCACTTCTCTAAATTTATTCGCAACTTCCTGTATATCAACAGCTTTTACAAAACTTCCTTTAGCATCAAATATATCAATTCGATGGTCAGTCGGTTTATTACAAAAATAAAAATACTCTTTAGAATCATTTGAGTCAATAAAACTGCCAGCATCACCAGGCGTAAATGCCATTTTAGTGCTAAAATGTATATCTAATACAGGTTCTAAACATAATTTATTTTTATCCTTAAAATCACATGACGCTAACAATAAAACTAATAGGGCTAGAATGATAACGATATTTTTCATTTTATTATTAATTAATTTAAAAAACAGTATTTTGAAATTGTCAATACACTAAATACAAGTTTAATCTAAAGTTTTGATTTATCAAAATACTGTTTTAATACTATTTACATTAAGGTCTTGGCCATTTCATTGGATAAACACATACATCTGAACCACTTCTATCAACAAACCTTAAATAAGAAAATCCACTATCAAAATTTTCAGCCGATTCTAAGCTATATACACCTTTTAAAAAGCCGTCGATGTATTTCGCATCTACAGAGTAATATCCAACTAACATTTTTTTGTTTTCATAAATCAATTGTTCTGTTAGCTTACGATCTCCTTTTTTAATTGAATTAAAAATTTGGTCCACAGTACTCGCATGTTCTGCATAAATGTAAATATCCACAGGAAAACAATTATACGCAGGCTCGCAACAAAAAGCAATACCATATATATTATGGAATATTCTCCATGGTCCAAGTTCACCACCTACATCTTTATTTTGAATTAATACTTCCGAGTCGTTATTAAAAGTGTTTTGAGGAGTATTTACCTCTTCCTTAGCACAGCTTAAAACAAAACTTGTAAACAAGCCAATCAATACAATAAATTTTAAATTTTTCATAATATTTAAATGTTTTAGTTAATAATAAAACAAAACTATACAAAAAACCAATTGGTCGATAGCAAATATTGTGAAATTATATATATATATATATATACCAAAATGGCACTAATTGCTATCAACAAATAGTTACGCCTTTTTTATTTT
>JAQUBO010000379.1 GCA_028686735.1 Bacteroidales bacterium | reverse complement strand
GAATATACATTCAAGCTCCGCAAGGGGCTCAAGTGGTCGGACGGCGCGGAAGTGACCATGGACGACTACCGCTTCGCGTTTGAGGATTGCGTGTTTAACGCGGAACTGACCCCCGTGGTCGATTCCTACCTGCGCGCGGGCGGCAAGTCTACGGGCGAGCCTTTGACCTTCGAGGCGGTGGACGACGAGACGTTCAAGATCAGCTTCGCGGAGAAGTACGGCGGCTTCCTGGCGCACCTGTCGGTGGCCGGGTGGAAGGGCTACGCGAGCTACCTGAAGCCCGCGCACTTCCTGAAGCAGTTCCACAAGGACTATGCGGTTGAGTGCCACGGCTCTCTGGACGCGTACTATGAGTTCCTCAAGCCCTACGCGGAGGCGATGGGTTACTCCGACGTGGCCGAGGAAGGCGTGTGGGCGAAGATCTTCGCGCAGATCGACTGCGTCGCGGGCGAGATGACGAATTCGTCCGTCATGCTGACCTCGAAGATGTACGCGGCGGCGGGAATGACGCAGGACTTCCCGGTTCTGTACCCGTGGACGTTGACATCCGACGAAAACAACGTTGTGACGTGGACGCGCAACCCCTACTACTTCAAGGTTGACGCGGCGGGGCAGCAGCTTCCGTACTGCGACTATGTGACCTCGACGCTCTACGAGAATCAGGAGATGCTGCAGATGCAGATCATCTCGGGATCCATCGATTACCTGCGCGAGTCGGCGACGATCAACAACGTGACTTTGTACCTCGAGAACGAGGAATCGGCGGGGATCAAGGTACACTTCTACTCGCTGAACAACACGCCCACGGACTGCATGATCAACATGAACTACGGGCTGAACACGGACGGCACCGTCAAGGACGACGAGCAGTCGCAGGCGTGGCAGGAAGTGATCGGCGACAAGCGGTTCCGCGAGGCGCTCGCGTGCGCCATCGACGTGGACGAGATCATCGAGGCTGTGTACACGGGCTTTGCGGAGCCTGACCGGGAATATACCGCGCTGTACAATTATGATCCCGCATACGCGAACGGCCTGCTCGACGAGATGGGCATGCTGGACGCGGACGGCGACGGCTACCGCGAGACGCCGTCGGGCAAGAAGCTTCAGTGGATGATCTTCAACGCCGACGACGCGAGCGACATCATCCCGGTGTGCGAGCTGCTCGTGGAATACTGGAACACGGAGTTGGGGCTGAACGTGACCGCGACGACGACGGAGTCCTCCTTGCTCGCGACGTCCGTATCGGCAAACGAGATTCCGATGCGCGTCATGTGGGCGCCCATCGACATCACGTGGTTCAACCTGAACTGGGGACAGAACACGTTCGGGCCGCTCTGGGACACGTGGTACAAAAACGGCGGGCTGAACGCGGCGGAGGGAACCGACGTGGGCGGCATCGAGCCGTCCGCGGAAGTGAAGGAGTTCTACACCCTTCTCGAGGCGGTCATGACGGGAAGCCCGGCGGAGGCCGTCGAGACGGTTCTGCCCGCGCTCCACGCGCTGGTTGCCGAGAACCTGTGGGTGCTGATCCCGCTGCAGAACGTGCAGCAGTCGGTGATCGCCAGCGCGAAGCTCCACAACATCCCCGTGGGCGGCGTGGGCATCGCGGGCAACTTCGTGGCCGAGTTGTTCTTCTACGGGGAGTAGGCGAGAAGAACCGCGGGAGTTCCGCCCCCGCACCCCCGCTCAAGGGACATTGTCCCTTGAGAATCCCCAACTGGATGTAAAATAGAATACTGTCCGTCGGTCGCCCGGGGGTTCTTGCCCCGGACGACCGATTTTTGCGTTCAGTTACATGTCTCCCCAAAAAAACTTGGCGGCTCGGGGCTTGGGCCCCCGAGCCGTCGACATGCAAATGTGAACTTTTCTTCAATATGGGATTCTCAAGGGCCATTGGCCCTTGAGCGGGAGCCTGAGGGCAGCGCCCTCGGCGTCTCCTCGTTCTCCTCTGCCCTACGCCGACGTGACGGCTTTGCGGGCTTCCTCCTCCTCGGGGGTAAGATCGAGGAGCTCGGGGTGTTGAAGGTAATTGAGGAACATATGGACGGCGACCGCGTACTCCGCGCCGCCGCAGATACGCTCGTCGGTATTGAAGCCCAAGGGCAGCACGATCTTGCGCACGCCCTGCCCGCCGGAGAGCACGGTCTGGCGTTCGGGCCGACCGAAGCTCATAAAGATGGAACAGGTGCCGAAGTTGTAGAGATGGTGATAAATGGAGGGCAGGCCGATTGACATCATGTTGGTGACGAAGAAGCTGCAATGGAAGGGGCTGATCTCGACGATCTTTTTGGGCATGATCCCCAGCCGGTCGCAGAGCTTCAGGATCTTGACGGCCACCCACGGAAGCACGGGAATGCGCAAAAGCTTGCGCGCGAAGTCGACGGAGGCGTTGCCCTCCTCGGGCTTTTTCGCGATGACGACCTGCTCGTCGAACTTTCGCGCGACGTCAAGCAGCGTGTCGTCGGGCGTGCAGTGCACCTTGACGAGCGCCTCCTTGAACGAGCCATCCTCGGTATCGCGCAAAATCACGAGCGAGATGGAGATATCGCTGTGCTCATAGACACGGTTGCCCATCACGAAATAGTTCATGACGGGGTACTTGCGCGCCGTGCGCACGAAGGCGGCGACCATGATCGTCAAAAACGAGAT
>JAQUBO010000378.1 GCA_028686735.1 Bacteroidales bacterium | reverse complement strand
AAGAAGATAAAATAGGTACTATGTTACCTTGTAATGTAATTGTTCAGGAGTTGGAAGGAGGCAAAGTAGAGGTGGCAGCTATAAATCCAGTAGCATCTATGATGGCAGTAGAAAATCCAAATCTATCAAATTTTGCAAATGGAGTAAAAGAGCAGTTAGAAAGAGTAATTGAGGCTTTATAAGATAATTGTATATATGGTGTTTATTGATATTAGAGTAGTTATTTTTTAAGTAATCTTTTTATTTTAATATCATCTACAGTTTTACTTTTACTTAAGATATTCAGCTTATTGTCTACAATTATGTACTTTGTTTTAGGAGATAAATTGTTTTGAGTAATCATATCAAACTTTTTATACATGACTGTAGGTGAAAAAGATTTATTTTTCATTGCTCTTAAGAGATAAATTTCTGGGTAAGAAGAGTTCAATATAAGAACAGGTACTAATTCGGAATATTTTTTTAAAGATATTAGCAAATTATTAATTTCTATTTCACAAAAAGAGCACTCAGTATCGGCAAAAAGTAAGATAGATTTGTTTTTAGATGATAAATAGCTTTTTAAATTTTTTTCATTGAAGATTGTATCTTCTTTGGTGATTACTACTGAATTTTCTGGAATATTTAGCTTCTTATCTAGTGTACATGAATTAGTTATTAGTATTATCAAGAACAAACAGCAAAATAGATTTAATCGCCTCATAATTTACATATTAAAATAGCCAACAATTTCTTTACCCTCTTCTAGGTTTTTAGTTACTATATAAATTCTATTAAGTGCTTCATCAACTGCCAAAGTAAAAAGACCTCCTTCTACTTTGTAGACTTTTTTTAGATTTCCATTCCAGTCAAATACAGTTATATAATCGAGAAGTTTATTATTGTCGTGATACTTTTTTCTTTTTAATCCCGAGTATGAAGCATAAATAAATTTTTCTGTAGCAGAAACTCCATAGAACCCCATATTTGTATTATCTGTCATAATAGAGCCAGGGTCTTGTCCATTTTGTAAATTTGGGTCTAGGTATCTTTTCTCTATTAATTTATTAATAGAGCCATCTTTAATGTTGAATATTTCTAGAATACCTCCTAAAAATGTTAATGAGACAAACTTAGATAGATCTGGCTTTGGCTCAGTGAGAGTGTAGAATCTAAAAGCAAGATCAGTTGTTCTTTGGTCTGTATTATCACCTAAACATGGATATTCCGAAAAGTCTCCAAGGTGTTGGCCGGTATAGTTGTAAGTGGCAAATCTATTTTTAATTGTAGGTCTAGAGACGAAATAACCGTCTATAGGGAAGAAATCAAAATTACCATTGTATTTTTCAAGTTTAATTATTCTTTGGGCAATAGGTAGAGAGTCATTTAGAAATGAATTAGTATTGTATATAGAGACAATATTCTTTCTTAGTTGCAAGACATGTAAGGAGTCATTAATAATCTTAATTTTTAATCCATCATCTACAAATTCTCCTGGCCCCCTTCCAATAATACCATTGGTTTTTAAGAACTCAAAATTTAATTTGTCAAATAATTGTAAACATCCTCTACCATCATGAGATTTCAAAAGAAGCACAGAATCTATAATTCGAATATCATATATTTCTGCATGTAACTTATTTGTTTTAAAAATAATAGGTTTAACTAAAACCGCATCATCTAGATTAATTGAAGAATACAATGTATCATTGTTATTAGAAGAGCAAGAGAATAAGAAAATTGCTGTATATAAAAAAATAGTAAAAAATCTCATAAGTATATTTATTATTGACACTAGTTTTAAATAGAATATTATTTATTAATAAGACTCCATGCTTTCTTCTACTATTCCATCACCGCCATAGAAAGGTTTAAAATACTGACAAACACAGCAGTAGGTTAAAACTCCTGTTCCTGCTCTACCTCCTGAGGCAGGTATGTAGTGAGTGCCACAATATGGACATATAGGCATACAAAACCAACCATCTGTACAATACCCAAGACCATAAGATGCTCTACTAACACTGGATGCACCTACATCTGCAGTTGCTATAAGTCCAATGATTGCAACAATTAAAAATAATACTTTTCGTTTCATAGTAATACATTTAATTAAAATAATGCTATGTGCACAATGATACAAAAAGAAACATAATTATACAAGTTAGTTACAAAGATTTTATGTAGAGTATTACAGTGAGTAATTATATCTTTACTTCCCATACTAATGATTGTTTTATTTATGAAATTTCCTATAATGCTGTAGGATATTTGCTGCATTCCGTGCAACAATAGAGGGCCGTTTGGAATCGGATATAATACTGTTCAGGTTGGAGATATAAAAAAGGCTGTCTAATTTCTAGGCAGCCTTTGTAAATTATAACTCTTCGAATTTAACGTCTGAAAATGAAGAGGTTGGACTCTCACTCGTGGGGTTATCTTTGTTTGAGGGGTTATTTTCTTGGATAAATTTAATTACCTCTTCTAGCCCTTGAGAAAATTTTTCAAAATCTTCTTTATAAAGAAATATCTTGTGTTTGTCATATACAATCCTCCCATCTTTCTCAATTCTTCTCTTACTTTCTGTTATTGTAAGGTAATAATCGTTGTTCTTAGTAGCCTTAACATCAAAGAAGTAAGTCCTTTTTCCTGCTCTAACTGGTTTTGAATA
>JAQUBO010000377.1 GCA_028686735.1 Bacteroidales bacterium | reverse complement strand
TCATAACAAGGTCATAATAAGCTCATAATAAAATAATATAGGAAAATAACATGGGTTAAACTCTGACAAAATCGTTTTAAGGAAATTCATATTCCAACCTGAATTAGATTTACAATAAAAATCGATGAAAGAAAACACAACAATTACAACTAAAGAAATGTGCCGGCAAAATATTATTGCCGTAAAAGTAACAGATGAAACCAGGGAATACAACAACACTCTCGGCGGAACCATAACTAAACCGATCCGCAGAACAAAGTATCTGAAGATCTGCTGGATGTGCGGATCTCCTTACGAAAGCTTCAAATCTAGTTCTTACGCTTGTTCCCAAAGGTGTACTAACAACCTTATTTATGCCAGGAAGAATGGCTACGCTCCGCCAGCCAATATGGAGCAGCTTACGAAGGAGAAAAATGTGAAGGAAGTGGTTAAGGGATGGATTGGGGGATAAAAAAAAGCCCCATTGCAATTTTGCAATGGAGCCTAGAAGTTCACAGTTACTATTCTCGTATTTTAATCAGTCTTTCTGGATTTCTAATTCATAATAATTATTCCTTCACAAACCACCCTCTCCAATTCCTGTTATCACTAACAATCCTCACAAAATAATTACCAGCCTTTAATTGCTTTACGTCAATAGAATTTTCCCAGCCTAACAACTCATTTGTAATTATTTGGCGACCAAGGTTATCATAGATTTCAACCCTTACATCCTTTGTGTTTTCTGGTAAATTAAAATACAGAACATCTTTCGCAGGATTTGGATAAACCTCAATATTAAGTTCATTAGAGAACTGCTCCACATCACTGCCCCCACACTCACAATCCTCCTCAACACAGCCACAACTATCGGTTTTTACAAGCCACATAACTTGCGGTTCGTAGGCAACTCCTGCCATAATAAAACCGTTGTCGGGAGTTTGTTTAATTGCGAGAAGTGCATTTTCTCCAATTGAACCTTGTGGTACGTAATAGTGTTTAGATATGCTGTCTCCTTCACTCGAAAGGTGAAATAATCCAACATTATGATCGTCTTTGATTGTTGCCCATATACTACCATCATTTGAAAGAGTAATAGTGCCTAATCCTGTGTACTCTGCTCTAATTCCGTACTGTTTGTTCCATACTTCGTTAAAATCAGCATCTAACTTAATTAGATTATATTTTCGATTATAAAAATCCTCAGAAATAGGATCGGTTACATAACCAGACAAAGGCACTAAATATTCATTTTGCAAGGTTTTTAGTACAATATAAATTGTTCCATCAGGATATAAAGAGTTTCCATAATGTCTGGTCCATTGTTGGTTACCATCACTATCTGTTTTTACAAGATAACCATCGATTTGTCCTAATCCGCAAGAACCACCAATAAGAAAACCATTATCAGGAGTCTCGACAATACAAAATCCCATATCACTGCCACTAGTTCCATACTTCTTATACCACAGCATATTACCATCGCTATCGGTCTTTACAAGCAAAACATCACCATCTGCATCACTCTCGGCTGTACAGCCAACCAAAGCATAACCACCATCCGATGTTTGAATATGGTTGTAAAAAACTGTAAAATCAGGATTGTCAAAATAAAGTTTTGTCCATAGAGTGTCGAAATTTTGGTCGAATTTAATTAGTAAACAGACTAAATGTTCATTTTCAGAATTTGCTCTGTACCCAGACAAAGAATATCCTCCATCTGAATTGCCGATAAAGGAATTGCGGGTTCCATGGTAATAATTGTAAGTTTCATCGCCATAATTTTTTTCCCATAATATATTACCAAAGTCATCAAAACTTACAACTAAAATTTCAGTTTTGTTATAAATGTTAAAGTCTCCACCAACAGCAATATAATCACTATCAGTCATTAACACATTTCTTAAAATAGGTGTATTCCTTGAATAGGTTTTATTAAATTGGATGTCTTGGGCAAATAAAATATTTACCACAAATACATAAACTAATATTAAAATTGTTTTTCTCATAAATAAAAAAGTAGTCAAGGATATTTTTTATCCTTGACTACAAATATACTGAATTTTTACTTCATAACACTGATTTGTTTTGAAAAATCTCCCATCTTCAAGACATAATTGCCTTCGCTAAGCTGAGACACATCAACTCTTTCTAAGCCAAATCCGTTTCTGATACTTTGAGTTAACACAAGTTTACCTTCAACATCGTAAATATCAATTTTACTTACAGGTTTAGAGTCTATCAGTAAATATTCAATCCAAATTTCGCTGCTGGCCGGAGTTGGATAAACTTCAATCATATCATTTAAATCAAAGTTCTCGGTAATTGCATCCTCTACAATCGAAAAACGCAATGAGCGATCTTCCATTGGCAAATAAATTTCAGGTTCAAATTCTGCAATACCAGCTTCGCTTAATAATATTTGAGCTACACTACTTCCTCTGTGCGAAGGATTGTAGGCCATTGATTCTAGCATTGTGAGATTGTTCTCAACAACATCCACAAGTGATTCTGATGAAGTTGTGGTATCTATTTGGATTATTAATTCCTGCAAATCGGCAAACTCTGATAATTCAGCCTGCAAAACAGGATTTTGATTACTTGCCAAATAATCCAGTTCATTGATTTGAGTCTGAGCATCAACATATCTGGCATCGCTGATCAGAATTGG
>JAQUBO010000376.1 GCA_028686735.1 Bacteroidales bacterium | reverse complement strand
TTAGAGTTACATTGGGAAAAATAAGAGTGTTCCAAAGATTAGTTTGCAAAATGAATTATATGAGATAACAACAAATTTAAAAAAGCTATTTAATAGTATCCAGTTAAGGGTATCCAGTTAATCACATAGTAGTCAAAAAATAGTTGACATTAGTTATTAACTAGTGTATTATCAATACAATTACTTGGTTTTGGAGGAGATTTGTATGTATACAAGAAATCAATCAATATCGACTATTATAAATATTAATACTAAAAAACAAGTTTTTATTATGTGTAATTTCTTATCGTTAAATAAATATTGTTTTTCTTAAGGCGTCCTTAGTTAAGTGGATTGCCTTTTTTTTATAAGGAGGTAGAGAAAGTGAAGTTTGAAACATTACTCAAAAATATTATCAAATACAATAGTGATCTTAATGATTTGAAAATGATTAAGAGCGCTTATAGTTTAGCAGAAAGTTTGCACAAAGATCAGACTAGACAAAGTGGTGAGCCATACATAATTCATCCTTTATTTGTAGCCAGTATTTTAGCAGAAATGCGAGCTGATAAAGATACAATTTGTGCAGGATTACTTCATGACACAATTGAGGATTCTAATATTACAAAAGAAGAAATTGCGGAACAATTTAACGAAGATGTTTCTAATTTAGTAGATGGTGTAACTAAAATTAGCAAATTAAATTTTTCGAGTAAAGATGAACAAAGACTTGCTAATACTAGGAAAATAATTACAAGCATCACAGATGATGTCAGAATAATTATTATTAAACTTGCGGATAGACTTCATAATATGCAAACGTTAAGTTTTAAAAGTGAATTTAAACAAAAAGAAAATGCTTTAGAAACAATGGAAATATTTGTACCACTTGCTTACTATATAGGTGCGTACCAAATTAAAAGCGAATTGGAAGATTTATCTTTAAGATATTTAAAACCCGATATGTATAAAAGTATTGAAGAAAAACAAATGAAAGTACAAATTGACAGTGAAAATAGTTTGTCAGAAATGTTACAAAAAATACAAAGACTTTTAAATGATAAGAACATACCTAATGAACTAAAGGTAAGAACGAAAAACATTTATGGGATTTATAAAAGGATATCAGAAGGGTTCAAATTAGCTGACATACACGATTTATTAGCATTAAAAATTATACTTGAAGATGTAGAGAATTGTTATAAAGTTTTAGGAATAGTACATCAGCAATATCATCCAATAAATGACAAATTTAAAGATTATATATGTAATCCAAAAACAAACATGTATAAATCCTTACATACTACAGTTTTTGCACCAGATGATAGATTAGTCCAAACACAAATAAGAACGGATGAGATGGACCAAATAGCTGCTTATGGATTAACAGCTCATTGGGATATTAACAAAGGACAAGCTAGAAATTTGATGCAGAAAGATTTAACAGAAAAATATCAATTCTTTAAATCATTAGTAGAAATTAATACTATGTTTGGCGATAATCAAGAATTTGTTGCTCAAGTAAAAAAAGAATTATTGACGGGGAAAGTTTATATATATACAACAAGAGGGGATATTATTGAGTTGCCTGCTGGAGCAACAGTAATTGATTTTGCTTATAAGATACATACCGATATAGGAAATACAATGGTTGGGGCTACAGTTAATGAAGAACATGTTGCAATTGACTATATCTTAAGAAATAAAGATAGGGTTAGGATAATAACAGATGATTTATCATTCGGACCCAGAGTAGACTGGCTTGATAAAGCTCAAACAAGTTATGCAAAGAAAAAAATAAAAGAATTTAACAGAAGGTAGGATAAGATAATGTTAAAATTTAATGACGAATATTACAATCAAGTAATAGAAAAGCATGGATATAATGCAATGGACTTTAAACCGATTGATTTTGATTTAAAAGGAATTACTAAAGATGTTTTGCAACAAAAATGGCTATGTCATTATAATGCAGAGAAGTTTGTTGATGGAATAAAAAATAACAAGAAGGTGATTGTAACTACTGGGATTGGATTAAGTGGAACTCCACATATGGGGACTCTATCTCAAATATTAAGAGCGATATATTTGCAACAAGCAGGAATCGACGTTCAATTTGTTTTGGGAGATCTTGATTCATACAATGCAAGAAATCAATCGTTAGATATACTTGCAGAAAGAGTAGAAAAATATACTAACTTTATTGAAAATTTGGGCTTTGATAATTCGAAAGGATATCTGAGAAGTCAGATAGATTACACGGATGTGTTAAAGACAGCATATCTCATATCAAATTGCCTTACTGACCAAGATTTTCTAGACGCAGAAGAGGATTTATCGGAATTGTACAAAAGTAAAAAAATATATAATGGAATTGATTTTAAAGTTAAGCAAGCAATATTGTTGATGGTGGCTGATTTCATTCACTTAGGGACGGTTTCCAATTATGATGATGTCCTAGTAATGCTTGGTTTAGAAGAACATTTATACGTTCAGATAGCGCAAAAAGTTGTGGATAGAATGAATTTAGATATGTCTCTAGGAGCATTATATTCAAGAATTATAAAAGGATTAAACGGTTATCCAAAAATGAGTAAAAGTATCCCTGATTCTGCCATTACAGTAGATATGAGTCAAGATGAAATAGTTAGACTGGTTACCGGCAGTAAAGAT
>JAQUBO010000375.1 GCA_028686735.1 Bacteroidales bacterium | reverse complement strand
GTCGGCGGATTTGGCCGGAAAGATTTTCGGCCCGGCGGAGGGCCTTGTCGCGCCGGGCGGACAAGGCGGCCTCGGCCTGGCGGGCGTATTTCGAGACGGAGGCTGCTACTTGGCGCAGGACGGGGGATGTTTTCAGGCTCTGGTGGCGGATCCATCCGTCGATTTTGGTTTCGAGGTCGGTCTTGCGGTGGCGGGAGCCGCATCCGTGGCAGTGGTAGTAGCCATGCTTCTTGCCGCCGCGGCCGGTTGAAAATGAAGCGGTCATGGTTCGTCCGCAGGAGCAAACCGCGATTCCTCGGAGTGGGAAAGATGCCGGGCAAATGGATCTGGACGGGCGTTTGAGTTCGTCCACAGCCTTTTCCCAGGTTGATCTGGAAACAATGGCCGGCCAACTGCCTGGAATCAGCTCTCCGTCGATCCTGGACAGCCCGGCCCATACCGGACGCCGGATCATCTTCGGGACATGGCGGGCGGGCGTCTGGAGTGCAGCAGCGGCCCGCATGGGGTCGTAGGACCCGGATGCGATCGCCTGGATGGCGTCCCGGACCCTGGATGCTTCCGGCTCGACCGGCTCAAGGGAGGGTAAACCGTTTCGCTTCGTATTGCGGTATCCGCGGGGTGCCCTGGTGATGTAGCCGCCGCGGCGAATGGTGGCCTCCATGCCGGCGCGGGCGCGGAGGGAGCGGGTGTCGTTGTCGTACTGGGCCCACACTGCCAGTATGGCACTCATGGCGTTACCAGCCGGGTCGTCGGCCATGTTTTCGGTAGCGGACAACATCTGGACACCGTAGGACGCCAGACGGGCACGAAAAGCCGTGAAGTCCGTCACGTTGCGTGCCCAGCGGTCAATCCGGTAGGCGATGGCTGCAGACGGGCGGTTCTTGCGGCAGTATTCAACAAGGGCAAGGAATTCAGGTCGGTCGGCCGTCTTGGCGCTTTCCCCCCGATCTGAAAACACCGCGGCGACTTGGTATCCATTGGCCGCACACCATGCCCGGCAGGTGCTTTCCTGTGTATCCAGGCTGGTGTTGTCCACCTGGTCGTTGGAAGACACGCGCAGGTAGAGCACGGCGGTAGCATTCACGGCGGTCATGATGCCGCCTCGTGGAGCGGTTGGCAAGTCTCGGGTTTCAGGGGCGGGCAGGGGTGGCCGGTTTGCTTCTCGACGACCATTTCGACGAGCAGGCGGGCGAGGGCGTCGATGGCCGCATGGGATCCGACGCCATTATGCTCTGATTCCCCCGACCGCTTCATGTTACACCGCCAGCACCATGGAATCGATCGGGCTGGGTACGCGGTCGGCCTCCGGGTGCAGATAGCCCATGGTGGTTTCGAGGCTATTGTGGCCCATGACCGCCTGGATATCGCGCACGTTGACGCCGGATGCCATGGAATGTGTGGCAAAGGCATGACGAAGGCTGTGCGCGGTGATCATCGGGTTCAAATTCAGGCGCCGGGTGGTTTCGCGTAGGGCGCGCTGAACGGTTTGGTCCAGCATGTGCCAGCGAACCAGGCGGCCCGTTCGTGGATGACGGCATGGCGAATTGAGGGGGAAAAGAAAGGCCCATTCCTTTGAGAATTCGAGACGCGGATACTTCTTTTCAAGACGGTTTGGCAGTTGAATGGGAAGGCTGGCTAAACGATCGCGCTCCGCAACGGCAGCAGCGACTTCCATCTGCGCCTTGACGGAGTTGGACAAACTGCATGGAAGATTCACCACGCGGTCTTTTCCGCCCTTCCCGTTGCGGATGGTGATAATGGAATTCAGGTGGTCAATGTCTTTGAGGCGAATCGCAAGCGATTCATTCAGGCGCAGTCCGCATCCATAAATCAGTCGGACAACCAGACGGACGGGGTAACTTCCTTGGTCGCGGATGCCGGCCAGAAGTGTCTTTGTTTCATCAAGGTTTGGAGAATAGCGTTTTCGCTCCGTCCGTTTGGCGCGAAGGGCATTTACTTCCCCGAGCTCTTTCCGTTCGCAGTCACGATAGAAAAACAGCAATGCGTTGAACGCCTGATTTTGCGAGCTGGCAGAGATATCGCCGTGGGCCAACTTCGTTAAGAACCGTTCGACTTTCTTCCTGGGCTCACCTTCTGGCCTGGCGTCAACAAGCCATGCCGCATATCGTTTGACCCATCCAATGTAACTTTTCTCCGTCGAAAGCGACAGGTGGCGAAGCCTGGCGACATCCTGCATTCGCTTCACTTTTTCACGTATCTGCTTCTTCTGGAGATCGTTCATTTGATTCCTTTAAGAATCTAATATCCGTCATTTGTACGGGGAATCATTGTTGGGTGTTACTACTTTGCCGCACTCGTAGCAGCGTATGACGAAGGGCGCACGCGGCGTCCTGTCGCTTGGCGTTACGGTGCCAGATCGGTATAGGCATCCCGGCTGCGCGTGGCAATGGGGACACCCAACCAAGCCATCGACGGTATCCAAGGAATGGCGCGACTTCTTATCTCCGGCAGCATCAGAAGTCTGGCCGCTATCTGCCTTCTTGGTGTTCATTCACCTTTCTCCTTCCTTGGAACCGTCATGGCAATCGTTGGGCCTACTCATCGTTTTCCTCACAAATCGGGCAGACTGTGCCCCGCCCCATGTAACACCGGCAACAGCGCATCCGCTCACAACAATCGCACGGAACGGTGCGCGGATTAGC
>JAQUBO010000374.1 GCA_028686735.1 Bacteroidales bacterium | reverse complement strand
CCGGCATTGAGCGAAACGGTGAGATCGCTTTCATATTCACCGGTGACCGGCAGGGTGCAGGCCGCCGAAGTTTTTACCTTATACGCCGACTGGCTCACCCAGTTGCCGATTGTATTCACATTTTGGCCGGGATAATACATCTGAGCCATGGTTTGCGCGATGATCAGTTCATCTGAAATTGGGGCAAACACATTCTCCATCGCGGGCTGGTTTGGTATCACAAAACTCGACAGGCCACTCCACCCGGCGGGCAACGAAATGTTGTGAGTTATAAATTCATCACCCCAGTGGATGCGGTTGTAGGGGTCGTTTTCAAAAGCTGCACCGGAGTAGTCGCCGATAGACTTTGAAAGTGAGCGAGCCGCTGTTTACCGATTTAGAAACGTTATAACCTGTGGCCGGCTGGAGGAATTCCACATCATGGAGTACCAAATCCTGGTCGTTTTCAACCCTCAGCATCCCGATATTGCAATAACGGAATTTGCACGCATCGAAGGGATTGTCAGGATCTATTATACTTCCGGCATCAATCCACAAGGGATTCAAATAATGAAACTGTGTATTTCGCGCCGAGATGTTTCCTCCAGGATATATGTTGATGTAGATGTAGTTTGCGCTGCCAATGCGTGAAATCAGCGCGGGATTTCCGGCAGTACCAATGGCTTTGAGCAAGCCTCCTGAGTAAACATTAAGCCAGTAGGATGCCTTGATTAGCAGCGATGATCCGGCATTCAGATCAAGGACACCACCATCATAAACTTTGCATTCTTTGCCAGTGGAAAGGGTTTTGGCATTTAGATTTAATGTTCCTTCATCAACTGTAAAGCCTCCACCGAGGGTAAGGTTGGTGGAAAGAATGACGCTGTTTGAATTCTCTTTGTTGATGATCAGCTTATAAAGAGATCCTGCACTCATGGATAATGCTGCGTTTTGATTTCCGTAAAGCTCGATGGTTCCGGCGGTGGGGTTGAAATCGCTGCGGTAGTTTATGAAAGCTCCTTCGGTACGGATGCTTCCTCCTGTGATGTTGGTGGTAAAAGTATAAGGCGGGTTATCCACAATTTCTATCCCGTAAGGATAAACATTGAGTTCGCCATCGCTCATGGTTATGGAAGCATTTCCATTGCCCGGCCACTGGCTTTCGATGGCGGCAATAATGTTGAATGTTCCACCCGTCATGGTGATGTTGCCCTTGAGCTGTGGATTGCTGCCGTAATTCCCCAAGGTAATAGAACCTCCTTCGTTTACATAAAAATTCCCTGCGATTCCGTTGTCGGTAAGACTGATAGCCGTGAAATTTCCATTTCTTGCATCCAGCGCACCGGCAGTCCAATCGTATTCGTTACACATTACCGTTTTGCCTACCCCGCTGTTTGATGTTCTTAGTGCGCCTCCCAGAGGTTTATCCACCTCTACAATATTAAAGGTTTCATTGCCGCAGTACTGATGATAGTTTCCACCATTGAATATTACACGACTTCCACCTTCTACAAAGGCCGATGTTCCCACATTGTTGTCCCAGTTGCCACCCACTTTAATAATGCTGCTGCCCGCGTTAAAAATCCCCGAATCGAAGTGTATATCACCTTTAATATTTACAATATTTGTTTGGGTTGTCACTATGCTGGCAGTCCCTGTCTGGCTGAAAACAAAATGGTTGAAATAGTCGTTCAGGCCGGGTGTGATGGTTTGGTTTATGCCGTCCAGCTTCATTGCCCCATAGTTACATTGCAATATGCCCTGACTGGTGATGTTGCCTTTAACAATAATATCATTCGGGCTGTCGGAAACAAACCTCGACCCGGTGTAAGTCAGTAAATACCCATTGATCTTTAAATCTTCCGTGGACAAATCGCTGAAGCCGATTTGTGCACCGCCGGTCTTTTGGCTTCGCAGATTGAAAAATGAACAATTGGCAGAATAGCTGCGTATCCATTTATTAACCGTTCCTAAAAAGAAAACCGTTCCGTTGGCCAGGTTTGCATTTGCTCCGGCATTGAAATTCCAGTTTCCGTAAGCATGAATTTGTGCATCGGCGGTGATGTTGGCTGTTGAGCCGGCATTCCAGGTAATTTCTCCCTGTACACTTAGCTCAGCACCTGCATTATTCATGGCAAGGGTTCCGTTGACGGCCAAATTTTGAGCTACGTTCAGGTCGGCGGCGGCGATGGTAAGGATTCCATTTATGATGATATTTTTACAACTGGCTACACCAGCTCCGATGGTTGGCATATAGGGTGCCGTTGCCGGGATGGTAACATCGGTAGCGGCATTGGGAACACTGCCGTCGTCCCAGTTGGCCGAAGTCCACCAGTCGGTTGAAACGGCACCTGTCCAAAGGCCGGGCTGAGTTGTGATCCAGTCTATCCTGTTATAGGGGTCGTATTCGTAAGCCGGGCCGGCATATGCACCGGTGGCATCTCTGAATATGATGCGGCCTGCATCAATATTTTTTGCAACTGTATTGGTGGGAGGAAGTGTTGGGAAATTCGCCCCTTTAATGGTAAGCTCCTGGCTGGTGTTCATCAAAATGTAGGTACCCTGGCCATCACTGAAAGTACAATAGTCGAAAGGAAATGAGGGGTCAATAATGGCGTTTGGCGCAAGAATGATATTGGCAGGGTATTGAAATTTGGCATATTTTGCTGATATGGCTCCCCCATTATTC
>JAQUBO010000373.1 GCA_028686735.1 Bacteroidales bacterium | reverse complement strand
CTACATCTATCCAAGTTCCTGAAATGTTATTGCCAGAGATATTAGCACTAATATCGATATTATCTTCGCCTCCACCACCAGACATAGCTGTCACTTGGCCTTGACCATTCACAATTCCGCTCATAGCACCATTATCTTGTTCCGAAGTGCTTATGGGCGTAATAAAGCCGTTATTTATTTCGATTTTCCAACTGCCAACCCTTGTTGCCCCGTCATAGGCAAAGCCGTTGTATGTTCCGTTATATTGTGATACATCTGCCGCAGTTACTTTATCACCAGATATGATTCCATTATCATTTTCAACATCGTCTTGCCATGTTCCAGTAAGGGTGCCACCTGAAATAGAGGCTGTAGCAGTTATTTGATGTGTCTCTGCACCATGCGTGGTGGCAGTAAAAGTAACTTGTCCACTGTCATTTACGATTCCTGTTATTGTCGCTTCCTCGCTTCCTGAATAAGCTATACCAGAAACAATGCCATTTGTTATTTCTGTTTTCCAACATACAACTTTTGTTGAACCATCATACCCAAATCCCATGTATGTCCCGTTATAACCGTTAATATTATCAGGAGTAAGATAAATCTTAACAACTTGTGCTTGAAGGTCTCCAGCACTTATTTGGAGTGTGTCAGAACGTCCTAATAAATTATAATCACCCATACTTGCTCTAATACTTACAATAACTTTTTTATTAAGTGGAATCGAAATATTATTCAGTGAGCTATAACGTCCATTTTCATTTTTAACGAAAGTAACACTATCACTTAATGGACTTATATTATTTATTCCCTTATCATCAATTAATAATACTTCAACGAAGGCTTTAAAAGAGTCTGGAAAGTCTCCTTTAGTTTGTTCTAATTTAACATCCAACTGTATAGAACCTAATGGCTTTATTTGTAGTACTTCGTTTTCCTCACAAGAAGACAAAAAGCAAGCTGCAAATAATAATGACAACAGGGATGCTAATAATAATAATTTTTGACGAATTTCCATTTCGACAGATGTTTTATATATTAAATCTTGTTTAAATTTCATTGATATGCTTGTTTATTTAGCTATCTAATTGTTTTGGCTTAATAATATGGTTTTTTATAAGCAATTTCCCCCTTTACCGTTTTTTTCTGCTATTATTTAGTAAAGATAACCATTTTTTTAATACAATTAATATTTTTTGAGTTGTTTTTCATTTATATCAGCTAAGAGAGGCTATAATTAAGGTTTAAAATGAATACGAATTAATATATTAAAAAAATGGCAACGAGATAAAAAACTCATTCCTGATATTTGTTTGTAATAAGTTAAACTGCCTATCCTATCAGGTTACATAATACAGAGTCTTATTTTGCAGTATTAAAAAAAAAGACCACCTCTCGGCAGGCTTATTTTATATTTCAATAGACTTTATTTCTATATTTTTTCTACTGCCCCCATTCCTTTAGTAATTGCTTCTTCGTTAAGAGGAAGTAGTTTATGATTACGTTCAGGAATAGATTTTTTTAATATTGGGATCTGTTTATTTTTAGTTGAGTCTGGTGTTTGATAAATAGATGATTTATGTAGTGCATTCTCTGAGCAGAATACTTGAAGAATGAATATTGAAAATATAATTGTAATAAATGATTTTTTTATTAAAAAATATTTTAGCTAAAGATAAATAAGAAATGGCATTTTATGTCGATAATCTTATAATAATTTGTAAAAAACTTGTCGCTTTTTCAAATTTAGGTGAAAAATAAGATTCTGCTTGTATCATTATTTATCACTGGATTACGTCTGCAATGAACTTAGGGAAGGTGTTCGCAAAGTTACGCTTCCAACACAAAAGGAAATAGTCTTTCAGATAGACTTATTTTCTGGATAATCGCTGATTTGCGACGAAAACACAGAGATTGAGCTATGTTTTTGTCAAATTCTCAAAAACTTTCGGATGCTAGTGAAAATAAATAAAGGCTGCCCAAATGTTTTTAGGCAGCCTTTGATTTTATCTGATTTTACTTTTTAAGTAGATCCCTAATTTCTGTCAACAGGATTTCTTCTTTAGTTGGTTCAGCTGGAGCAGCAGGAACTTCTTCTTTTTTCTTTTCCATTTTTTCTTTCATTTTGTTATACATTTTAACAACCATAAAGATTGCGAATGCAACTATTAGAAAAGTAATAATGGCGTTAATGAATATACCATAATTTATGGCAACTTCTGCAATAGCATCCCCTATTCCCTCAGCAGATTCAGGGATTTCTGGTTGTATTACATATTTCATTTGAGAAAAATCTACTCCTCCCAACAACTTTCCAATTGGGGGCATCAAGATGTCATTTACTAAGGATTTGATGATTGCACCGAAATATGTAGCCATTATAAGACCTACAGCCATTTCTATCACATTCCCTTTACTGATAAACTTTTTAAATTCGTTCATTTTATTAATTTTTAGTTAAACAATTGATTAAATAATATTTATTATGAGAACTAAGGTAAGTCAATTTTAAATTTATTGCAACAATTGATAGTTTTCATAAAATAATTGAGTTAGTATTATGAAAAAATACTAAATATATTTGAATTAAGTAATAATCACTTATTATAAATACCTTAATAATAGAAGTTATTAAAAAATAATTTGCACATTAAAAAATCATTTCGTTATTTTGCGAAATAGCGAACAAG
>JAQUBO010000011.1 GCA_028686735.1 Bacteroidales bacterium | reverse complement strand
GCACATCAGAGTCGAATGGCTTTGTAAGATAATCATCTGCACCAGCTTTAAAACCTTCGAGCACATCATCTTTGAGCGATTTAGCTGTCAGGAAAATTATCGGCACTTTTTTATTTGTTTTTCTAATTTCTCTAGCAATACTAAAACCATCGACATTAGGAAGCATTACATCAAGAATGCAAAGGTCATATTGTTTTTTCTTAAATGCTGGTACTGCATCCTTGCCATCACTAATTAGTTCTACCTCAAAATCGTTCATTTCAAGATATGATTTTAATACAAATCCGAAATTCACATCATCTTCAACAAGCAATAATTTTTCTTTATCCATGATATTTTATTTTAGTGGTAAACTTACTGTAAATGTACTCCCTTTGCCCTGCACACTTTTAACCGTAATATTGCCTTTGTGTGCAGAAATTATCTCGAATGCATAATTCAAGCCTAATCCAAAGCCTTTAATATTGTGAACATTGCCCATTGGAGCACGATAAAAACGGTCAAAAACTTTACTCTGCACATCTTTACTCATTCCTATTCCCTTATCTTCAATTGAGATATTATATTTATCATCTTTTACAAAACTTGTAACAGTAATTTCGGGGAACTCTTTTGAATATTTTATTGCATTATCTAACAGATTACTTAAAACATTAGTCATAAGGTCTCTGTCAACAGGTATCTTTATATTTTCTGCACAAATCTTAAGTTCGATTAAGCCACCATTTTCTTCAATTACTAGTTCGATATTATTTACTGCATCTGTAACAATATCATTTATATTTTCCTTTGTTTTGTTAATTTCTAAATTTTGAATATCCAGCATAGCCATTTGGAGTACTTGCTCGATATGATGATTCATTTTATTTGTTTCTTGCGATATAATATCTAACATTTTAGTCATTGCAAGTTCATTAGACCGAGTTTTTTCATTTTTTATTGATGACGCAGCAAGCTTTATGGTAGCAATAGGGGTTTTAAATTCGTGCGTCATATTATTAATAAAATCATTTTTAATCTCAGTAAGTTTTTTTTGACGTATAAGAGCAAATAAACTTGCACCAAAGACCAAAATAAAGATTAACACTAAAACTATCGAGGTTGCTAACTGTGCGTATATCGACTGAAGTGCATATTCCTTCTTATTTGGAAAGTCAACCAGTAATATGTCGGGGTTTGAAAATAATGAACCTGGCATCATATTAAATTTATAACAATGAGACGACCTATCTGGGTTAAAGTTCTTTGATTTTATTTTAATATGGTTATTATCATCTGTAATTGCAAACTCAAAGTCAAGGTTTAAACCCATTGACGAAAGCGATTTTTCGAGAATATTATTAACAGTTGCAGTATTAAATCTTTGTTCAATTGGAATGTCTCTTTGCATAAACTCTGTTTCGAGCTGCATCACAATTTGGTCAAACTCCATCTGCTGCTCGGCAAATTGATTTTGCATAAATTCTTCTACAGTCGAAAAATCATTTACTCCTGAATAAAACGAATATGTAAAATTACCTGTTCCTATTCCTTGTCCAGGATATGATATCTTTATTTCCATGCCCCCAGAAATTTGACTAAAAGCAGGATTTAAACCAAGATGACTCATGTAAGGGTCAATAGGGAAGATGCTGTCAATACTTCGGTTTGATTGATTTAGCTTATCATAAACAAAAAACACCGCATCGTGCTTTTGTAAAGTAACTAAAGTTCGTGAGATTGCTTCACTAATACCTCGATCAAGCATTTCCTCTGTTCTGTTATATGAATTAGTAAGGTGTATTGTTTGCATTACGATTATTAATATCAATGCTACTGACATTAACAATACAATACCATTTACCATCCGTCTTTTTTTCATAAAGCAAATGTAATCATTGTTTTAACGCTTTAGGATATGCATTAACTTTTCTTTAACAAGGTTTAACGTTCCTTAAACAATACTTGTGATAAATAAGCCGTTATTTTGTAAACAAATAAACATTACAACTGTTTATTAAAATAAAGAAACAAACAATATGATGAAAATTAAATAAGATAAACAATACTCTCCTTTAAATAACAATGCTTAATTTTGAAAAGTCTCGACTCCCAATCGAGGCTTTTCTGTTTTAAACAACACACAATAATACAAAAAAAAATAATAAGTATGGGGTTATCCAAAAAAAAACATTTTTTTTTTTAAAAATATGCAAAATAATAAACAGTATCTGACCTAAAACTGCAATTATGACAATAAATCATGTCAATTTATCAGCTAATATGCTAATATTTATATTGGTACAGAATTTGATTATAAGATAATTAGTTTGGAATTTATTTAAATAACTTATAAAATCCAAAATATACTCTCCTTTAAATAACAATGCTTAATTTTGAAAAGTCTCGACTCCCAATCGAGGCTTTTCTGCTTTTTATCTTGCGATGATTATTTTTTTATTATAAACTTTATCATTTAACCAAACTCGAATTGTATATACCCCAGTTTTTAATTCACTTATATCAAATATATCACTATTAGTTACATAATTTGTCATTACAGTTTTGCCTGTTATGTCAATTATGCTAAAGTGAGCTTTATTATTATTTTGAGTTGTAATACAAATTTTCGAATCACAAGGATTTGGATAAATTGACAGTTCATCAGATTTAATTTGATTAGAATTTGTTATAAAACAATTTCCATAAAGCTCATTATGATAAATTATAGCTCCATTATCATCTGCACACAATAAGGAAATACTAGATCCAGTTAAAGCGAAAAACTTGTACAATCCAGCATTATAATATCCAGACATCGAACCTACACCTTCAATAAAAGTTTCAGGAGACAAACTGTTTTCACCAAAAGCCCGAAGATTATAAGTTTTTCGTAAAACTCCCTCATAATTAACAAATTCGACATTCTCAACAATAATCAGTGTATCAGCTCCAAAAGAGGGCAATAAATCATCATACAGAGATTTTAAAAACGGATTGTAAAAGTTAAGTGTATCTCCAGATTCGACATAATAATCATAATATAGACCCTCTAAATTATCTAAAGTTCGTAAATATACTTTTCGGTCTTCTGTTTCTCTAATAAAGCCAATTAAAGTATATGTAGGATCAAATTCATGGTTCATGTCAGACTTCATAAGCTTTTTGTATTGAAGTTCATTAATCGTAGTGTCATCACCAATAAGTTCATAATTTGTAGCGGTAGGATTAGGTTGTCCCATATAATGATGTCCAATACTTAGTCTCTTGCCGGTTTTTACAATTGGGTCGTATTCTTGACAAAATACCAAAGCCGACATCAAGACAAAAACTAAAATAGAGATAAGGTTTTTCATGCTTGTAATGTTTTTATGGTTACTAAATTGGTCAAAATGTTAATATGCTGTAGCAAAGATAGTCAAAATATTTGTAATTCAACCCTTGACCGGCCTAAGTCGGGATGCGACTGGCAACCCTTGACCGGCCTAAGTCGGGATGCGACTGGCAACCCTTGACCGGCCTAAGTCAGGATGCGACTGGCAACCCTTGACCGGCCTAAGTCGCATCCCGACTGGCCTAATTGTTGCGACATTTTGTCACCCAAACATGACAAAAAAATATAAGCTAAAGTGGTATTTATGTCAAATATGCAGAAAAAACGGAAGGTTTTGCTATGGCATAACAATTGAAAAGGGAAGATTGAAATAATAAAACAATTTGAAATTATAAATAAAATTAAAACGAATAAAATGGCTAAAATTATTGGAATAGATTTAGGAACAACAAACTCATGTGTTGCCGTAATGGAAGGTAACGAACCTGTTGTAATTCCTAACAGCGAAGGAAATCGAACAACCCCATCAATTGTGGGTTTTTTAAAAGATGGCGAGCGTAAGGTTGGAGAGCCTGCAAAACGTCAAGCAATTACCAATCCTCAAAAAACCGTCTTTTCAATTAAAAGATTTATGGGAGAGAAGTTCGATAATTTAAAAATGGATGTTAATCGAGTTTCTTATAAAGTAATAAAAGGAGATAATAACACACCACGAGTAGAAATTGGAGACAGAAAATATACTCCACAAGAAATTTCTGCAATGATTCTTCAGAAAATGAAAAAAACTGCTGAAGATTATTTGGGTCATGAAGTATCTGAAGCGGTTATTACTGTTCCTGCGTACTTTGACGACTCTCAACGTCAAGCAACAAAAGAAGCTGGAGAAATTGCTGGCTTAACTGTAAAAAGAATTATCAACGAGCCTACTGCCGCAGCTCTTGCTTATGGTCTTGATAAAAAGAATAAAGACATGAAAGTAGCAGTATTTGATCTTGGTGGTGGAACATTTGATATCTCAATTCTTGAGTTAGGTGATGGCGTTTTTGAAGTAAAATCAACTAACGGAGATACTCATCTTGGTGGCGATGACTTTGACCAAGTGATTATAAATTGGCTTGCAGAAGAATTCCAAAAAGACGAAAACATTGATCTTCGCAAAGACCCAATGGCACTTCAAAGATTAAAAGAGGCTGCTGAAAAAGCGAAAATCGAACTTTCTAGCTCAACAAGTACCGAAATAAATCTTCCGTATATTATGCCAGTTGATGGTATTCCAAAACATCTTGTTAGAACATTATCAAGGTCGATGTTTGAGCAGTTATCAGACAAACTTATAAATGCAACTATCGAACCTTGTAAAATTGCACTTAAAGACTCGGGTTATTCTGTTTCTGATATTGATGAAATTCTTTTAGTTGGAGGTTCAACTCGTATTCCTGCAATTCAAGAAAAAGTTAATGAGTTTTTTGGTAAAACTCCCTCAAAAGGTGTTAATGCCGACGAAGTTGTTGCAGTTGGTGCAGCAATACAAGGTGGCGTATTAACAGGTGAAGTTACAGATGTATTATTGCTAGATGTTACACCGCTTTCGCTTGGTATCGAAACAATGGGTAGTGTTATGACAAAACTTATTGAATCAAATACAACTATACCAACAAAAAAATCAGAAACATTTACTACTGCTGTTGATAACCAACCTTCTGTAGAGATTCATGTTCTGCAAGGAGAAAGATCATTAGCAAAAGACAATAAAACTATTGGACGCTTTCATTTAGATGGTATTCCACCTGCTCCACGTCAAGTACCACAAATTGAAGTAACTTTTGATATTGATGCAAACGGTATTTTACAAGTTAGTGCAAAAGATAAAGGTACTGGCAAGGAACAATCAATACGCATTGAAGCTTCCTCAGGATTGTCAGAAGATGAAATCAAAAAAATGAAAGAAGAAGCTGAGCAAAATGCAGAAGCTGATAAAATTGCAAAAGAAAAAATAGATAAATTAAATCAGGCAGATTCAGTTATTTTCCAAACAGAGAAACAACTTAAAGAATATGGTGATAAAATACCTGCCGATAAACGTAAACCAATTGACGAAGCATTACAAAAATTAAAAGATGCACATAAAGCTGAAAACATAGAGGGTATTGACGCTTCAATGGAAGAACTTAATACTGTGTTTCAAGCAGCATCGCAGGATATGTACAATGCTCAACAAGAGGCAGGTGGAGCTAATCCTACCGATTCAGGAGCAGCAGATCCACAAGCACAGCCAGACTCCCAAAACGAAAATGGCGACGATGAAGTTACAGATGTAGATTTTGAAGAAGTTAAATAACAATTGTTGATAATGAAAGTGTTTGAACAAACACAAAGTAATTAAATTTTTCATAATGGTGGTTTTAAAGGGGTAAGCGAAAGTTTACCTCTTTTTTTTTACTAACACTTTTGTAAATAAACTATAAATGCTAATTTTGCGTTATGCTAAATAAAAACAATTAAAGGAAAGTAAGGTGATTAAAAACTATTTTGATAAACAATTTGAGCTAAGATATTTTGAAATGAATGAATTTGGTTTTGCATCGCCAACTACAATCTTAACTCTATTAGAAGAAACAGCGGCTGACCACTGTAATTCTATAAACCACAGTTTATACCAATTAGCAGAACAAAATATTGGGTGGGTTTTAGTTTCTGGGGTTATGCAAATGGATCGTTATCCTAAATATAAAGAAAAAATTATTATTCGAACCTGGTTATCAAAATATACTAAAATTAAAGGTTTTAGAGAAAATATTATTTATGATGAACAAAATACCATTATTGGAAGATCCAAAGGCTTATGGGTTTTCTTCGATATAGATAGAAGAAGACCTATTCAAATAACTGATGATATAATCGAAAAATGGTCTTTTTGTAATGAAGAAAGCATTGATTATGATATTATTAAGAAGATTAAAGCAGTTGAAAATCCAGATTACAAATTAGAATTTAATGTAAATAGATATGATACTGACATGAATAAGCACGTAAATAATATTAAATATTTGCAGTGGGTAGTAGAGTCGGTTCCTGAGGAAATAGCTCAAAATTATTATTTGTATTCTATAGACGGCAGATTTATTGCAGAGGCACAATATGGTCAGAAACTTGTTTCTTTGACTAAAAATGAAATTATAGATAAATCATTTACACACTCAATTAGTATTAAAGGAACTGGTAAAGTTTGTGCTGCAGCAAAGACAGTTTGGCGAAAAATAAACAGTAAAATATAGGAATAAAACACTCTCGTAATCAGGAATTAATATCCTTTAATTAAACGAAGGCTAATCATTGAAATACTATGATGCTTTTACTCAACTGCGAATCAATCCTTTTTTGTTTGGCTTGCAAAACTCGAACGAGTGGAGGCGACTTAATATTAACTTATTGTTAACCCTGCTGTTAACTTTCTGTTTACAGTATCCTTACTTAAAGTATTGTGTATAGAGATATCTTTGTAATAAATGTATTATTTGATATGAGAAACACATTAAAAAACCATATAAATTGTAATGATTGCAAACGAAAAACTTAATAAAATAGTTGTCCTACAACTGATTGGGACTATTATTACTGGTATTTATTAAAAAACAGACATAGGACTGAAACAACAGCGAAAGTACAATAAGCAAATGTAACTTAACAATTAAAAAAGGAGGTAAAAAATGCGACATAAGCGATTAAAATTAAGTGCTATTCTTGTGTTAGGACTTGGAATAACAGGATTACAAGCACAAGAAAGCGTTAACACCACAGGCGGCAACGCTTTGGGTAGCGGAGGCTCGGTAAGCTATTCCGCAGGACAAGTTATTTATACCAACAACACAGGAACAAGCGGGTCGGTAGCACAAGGCGTGCAACAACCGATTACCTTACTTTGGAAGTAAAGGACTTTGAACTTTCAACTTTGCACTTTCAACTTTACGACATGCAAGGAAAACTTTTACAAAGCGAAAAAATTACAGGAAATGAGACAAGTATTGTTATGAGCAAGCTTGTACCTGCTACGTATTTTATAAAAGTTATCCAAAGTAACAAAGAAGTAAAAGTATTTAAAATCATTAAAAATTAAGGAGAATAAACTATGAAAAAAATATTTACAATTGTAGTAGCCGTATTATTAACGGCAAGTGTGTTTGCTCAAACACCCGAAAAAATGAGCTATCAGGCAGTTATAAGAGATGCAAGTAATAATCTTGTAACAAACCAAACCGTAGAAATGCAAATTAGCATTTTGCAAGGCTCTGCAAGCGGTACGGCAGTTTATGTAGAAACACAAGAACCAAGCACCAATGCCAATGGATTAGTAAGTATTGAAATTGGAGACGGAACAGTAGTCAATGGTACATTTACCACCATCGACTGGACAAACGGATCTTATTTTATTAAAACTGAAACCGACCCAACAGGCGGAACAAGTTACAGCATTACCGGCACTAGCCAGTTGTTGAGTGTACCTTATGCATTGCATGCCAAAACAGCTGAAACAGTAACAGGAGCAATTACCGAAAGCGACCCGACTTTTACAAGTAGTCAGGCAGCTAATATTACAGCTACCGATATTACCAATTTGGGTAATCTTTCAGGAACCAACACAGGCGACCAAGATCTAAGCACCTTGGCAACCAAAACCGCATTGGGCGATTCCACAGCACTAGTTCGTAGTGAAATTCCCGATGTAAGCGGATTTTTAAACTCTGAAACCGACCCAGTTTACGGAGCAAGTCAGGCAGTTAACATCACCGCTACCGACATTACCAATTTGGGTAATTTGTCAGGAACTAACACAGGCGACCAAGACCTAAGTTCATTGGCAACCAAAACTGCATTGAGCGATTCTACGACACAAGTTCGTAGCGAAATTCCTGATGTAAGCGGATTTCTAAGCAGTGAAACCGACCCAATCTTTAATGTATCGGTAGCGAGTGGGATAACAAACTTGATAGTTATACAGAAACCGACCCCAGTGTACCACAAGGCACACAAACTGGCGAAATGCAATATTGGGATGGTACTGCATGGATTACCGTGGCTGCGGGTAACGAAGGACAGGTATTAACCTTTGTAAGCGGTGTACCAACGTGGACATGCGGCACGCCTCCAACACTAAATGTAAGCAACCCAACCACCAGTAAGCTATGGATGGACCGTAATCTTGGTGCTTCACAGTTTGCAATAAACAGCACAGATGTCGCAGCTTACGGCGACCTGTACCAATGGGGGCGTGCTGCCGACGGGCATCAAATTAGAACATCTGGCACAACTGCAATATTAAGCAATAGCAACACCCCTGGACATGGCGATTTTATTACAAACGGTAGTGCCCATACGACTGGCGTAGTCCAAAAAACGACAATTTATGGCAGGGTGTAAGTGGCACTAACAACCTATGTCCAAGTGGTTACCGATTACCCACAGAAGTAGAGTGGGAAGCCGAACATACAAGTTGGAGCAACAATAATGCAGCTGGTGCATTTGCCTCGCCGCTTAAATTGCCTGTGGCAGGCTTACGCAAATACAGCGATGGTTCGCTCGACTTTGTAGGTTCCATCGGACTCTACTGGTCGAGTACGGTAGTTAGTACCCACGCCATCTACCTGGGCTTCGACAGTGGCGATGCCTTCATAGGCAACGACGGCCGTGCAGTCGGCTTTTCTGTTCGTTGCATTATGGATTGATAATTTGATTTATTCTGACACTTTGACACTTAAACACCCTGTTCCGCAGAACAGGGTGTTTTTATAATACCGCCTGATCGTGCTGAGCGAGGTCGAAGCATGGTGGTCGAATTTTTGCGAAAAACGAGAGTGTCGAGCTTGCTTGAATTATGCCGAGTTGAGCAAAAGTCATGGCTATAAAATTTAATGAAATGAAGAAATATAGTAAAACTGGCAAGGTAGGCAGTTGTACCGATACCTGAAAGTCTTCTTTCACTCTGCTTACAAACTCGAACGAGCGGAGACGACTTAAGTTTTTTAAAATGCTAGTTTTAAAGGGTTAAGCGAAAGTTTACCTCTTTTTTTAGTAATCACAAATGGCGTGTTGATTTTGAAATTTACATAAATCAAAACACTTTCCAAATATTCTCCTCAGGCAAAGGAGCGGTTATAGTAATTAATTCCTTTTTTACTGGATGAATAAAACTCAATTCGATTGCATGAAGATTAATTCCTAGATTTTTGTTAGCATGTAAATAGCCATATTTTAAATCGCCTCTAATCGGGCAGCCAATATCGGCAAGTTGACATCTAATTTGATGATGACGACCTGTGTGCAAATTAATTTCAAGTAAAAAGAATTTATTAGATTTATTTATTAATTTATATGACAAACTTGCAAATTTAGTTTCTGCGTCATTTCTTGTTTTTACATAAGATTTGTTCTGTTTTGTATTTCGATAAATATATCCGTTAAGGCTGTCTTCTGTTTTTGGTGGACAAGTTGCAACAATTGCATAATACTTCTTTGTAACAGTCTTATTTTTAAATAATTCGTTTAGTCTTGTTAAAGCTTTACTTGTCTTTGCAAATATTATCACTCCGCTAACAGGTCGATCTAATCTATGAGGTACTCCAATATAAACATCTCCAGGTTTGTGGTATTTTTTTTTAATATATTTTTTCACTAAATCGGAGAGGGGAATATCGCCAGTTTTGTCTCCTTGTACAATCTGTTTTGCTTTTTTATTAACAGCTATTAGATGATTATCTTCATAAAGTATGTCTGCATCAACCAACATAATTATTTTTAGTATTGTTCTTTTTCGTTTGGAAAGTTACCTGATTTAACATCATTTATATAATTCCCAACTGCATCATTAATAATTTTATCAAGATCGGCATATCGTCTAAGAAATCTCGGAGAAAACTCTTGCGTAATTCCTAACATATCGTGCAAAACTAGGACCTGCCCGTCAACATTGCCCGCACCAATTCCGATTATTGGGATTTTAATTTCGTTAGCAACTTGTGTTGCAAGGCTTGCTGGCACCTTTTCTAAAACAATTGCAAAACAGCCTAAATCTTCAAGAATATGTGCATCCGAAATAAGTTTAGCAGCTTCTTCCTCTTCACGAGCTCTCACTACGTAGGTTCCAAATTTATGAATACTCTGCGGAGTAAGTCCTAAATGCCCCATAACAGGAATACCAGCTGTTAGAATTCGGTTAATAGAATCTTCTATTTCTTCACCACCTTCAATTTTAACAGCCCCTGCACCAGTTTCTTTCATAATTCTTATAGCAGATGACAGAGCCAGTTTTGAATTACTTTGATAAGTACCAAAAGGTAAATCGACAACAACTAAAGCACGGTTTACGCCTCTAACTACTCCAGCAGCATGATATATCATTTGATCCAATGTAATTGGCAGGGTAGAATCAAATCCAGCCATAACATTTGATGCAGAATCGCCAACTAACAATATATCAATACCAGTACTGTCAATTATTTTAGCCATACTATAATCGTAGGCAGTTAACATGGCAATCTTTTGCTTATTGCGTTTCATTTCTTGAAGTACATGGGTAGTTACTTTTTTAATTTCTTGATGTATTGACATTTTATTTTGTTTTAATTGAAATAATTTTACTATTTTTGACATTTCAAAATGCAAAGATAATAAGATGAATTACAATAAAATACTAATACTCTTTTTAATTTTTATTTTTAGCCTTACGGCTTGCAGTACAGATGTTGATGTTACAGGAGAAGCAAGCGATATTCCAATAGTTTATTGCGTTTTAGACCACTCCTCTGAATTTCAATATGTTAAAGTAAACAAAGCATTTTTAGGACCTGTCCCAGCTTCGCAAATGGCACAAGTAAGCGATTCGCTTTTTTATGAAAATGTAGTTGTTAAGCTTCATGAAATTAAAAATAATTATACAACAAAATCATGGACTTTTAATCCTGTGGATACTATTACAAAACCTAGTGGATATTTTGCAAATGATAAAAATACTATTTGGATAGGAAACCCTATTCTTGACCCCGAAGCTAAATACCAACTTGAGGTTGATATCAATAATAAACAACATACTATTATTGGTGAAACCTACTTAATTGATGGAGTTCGTATTAGAATCCCAAATGCTTATGTCAAAAGCATTGATGTGGTTAATTATGATGGAGATTTCCCTTATACGTATTTTAATGGATTAAATGGTAAAATATTTCAAATGTCGATTACTTTTAATTATTTAAATGTTATTGATGATGATACTGTAGGTCAAATGATAAGTATAAATTGGCCGCAAGCAAAAGAATACAGACAAACCGAAGGCTCCACTGAAGTTAATGGGAAATTTAGTGTTTCTGCATTTTATAATCTTTTACTCGCAAATATTCCGCCTGCAGGAGACACTACAAGATTAGTTAAAATGCCAAATAGTATTGTTTTTAATTTAGCTGCTGCTGATGAAAATTACTCAACATATATGGATGTAACATCTCCTTCGCAAGGAATAGTACAAGAAAAACCGTCTTTTACAAATTTAGAAGGTGGTTATGGGCTTTTTGCATCAAGATATAATACTTCTATTTCTAAGCCTTTGGGAAAGAGAACGTTAGATTCAATTAGTAGAGGAGTTTACACCAAAAACCTCGGTTTTGCTAACAGATATAATCAATATTATCAGGGGTGGTATTAATAGTTTAGATAGTACTATTACTTGCAGTTATGACTAAAATATTGCCTAACCCGCATTATTCACCGCTTTTTGTAAAATATATAAGTAAATGTCAGATTGTCAAACATTTATATTGTTTATCAAAAGTCATTAATGTACCCAAATTTTGGTGCTGCTTGCGATTGTCTTTGTGCATCTACTGCGTTGCTAACTTATTGAACCTTTAGCTCACGACCAAAGGGAGTAAATACATTTGTATAACTGCAAAGTTAGGCGCCTTGTATCTACACAAAGCTAATCGCATGAATAAAGCGGGCTAAGATACTTAGTACCTGTCAATAATTATCTTTTTCTACAGTTTGATATCTTTCAATGTATCGCAGAGCAGCTAATAATAAATATTATCACAGTCTTTAATACAGATGATATAATTTATACAAGAAATGATTTTAACATAAGGTATTATTAAAACTAAATCATTTTTTGTAATTTATTCATCATAAATTCTTAATTTTGTCAAAAACACAGTCAATAAAACATGAATATTCAACTTGAAATAATTTTAATAGTTATATCATTTCTTTTCTTTTTTAGTATTTTAGCAGGTAAAGCTAGTTCTAAGTTTGGTGTACCAGCATTGTTACTATTTTTATCGGTGGGTATGTTGTTTGGAAGCGATGGAATAGGTATCCAATTTGAGAATATTCAATTTGCCGAAACAGTAGGTACAATAGCATTATGTATCATCCTTTTTTCGGGAGGGATGGATACAAAAATTAACGAAATACGACCAGTTATCGCCCAAGGAGTTGTTTTAGCAACACTTGGTGTACTTTTAACAGCAATCTTAAATGGGATACTTGTTTGGTGGATCCTTGGAATGACAATGGAGTCGGCCGGAATAGGTTTTTTAACATCTTTATTATTAGCTGCAACAATGTCTTCAACCGACTCCGCTTCAGTTTTTTCTATACTTCGTTCAAAAGGATTGCATCTAAAAAATAATCTTAGACCAATGCTTGAATTAGAAAGTGGTAGTAACGACCCAATGGCATATATACTTGTAATTACATTAATTGGAATTATTAAAAGTGATGCTATGCCAGATTTTTGGACTGTAAGTTATCAATTATTAATACAACTAATTGTTGGTGTATTGGTTGGATTTACTCTTGGCAAAGTTTCGGTGTACATAATTAACCGAATTAAAATTGGCAACGACTCATTATATCCAATTTTACTGCTAACTTTTTGTATTTTCATATTTTCATTTACATATTTTGTTAAAGGCAATAGCTTTTTAGCTGTTTATATTAGTGGTTTAGTTATTGGAAACTCAAAATTTGTACATAAACGCTCTTCCTTAAACTTTTTTGATGGGTTGGCATGGTTGAGTCAGTTATTAATGTTTTTGACTTTAGGATTGCTTGTAAATCCCCATGAACTTATACCTATTATTATTCCTGGGTTAGTAATTAGTTTTGCCATGATATTTATTACGCGGCCGCTTGTAGTTTTTATTGGTTTACTTCTTTTTCGTAAATTAAAATTTAAAGATAAAACTTATATTTCGTGGGTAGGATTAAGAGGGGCAGTGCCAATTATTTTTGCAATTATTGCTCTTTCCGAAAATATGCCTCATGCCAGATTAGTCTTTAATATTGTTTTTTTATGTACTTTAGTTTCTTTATTGCTTCAAGGTACATCACTACCAATAGTCGCACGTTGGCTGGGATTGGCAGAAAAACCAAATGAATTTAAAAAGCTTGGCGAATTTGATATCGAATTATCAGACGATATAAAATCTGCCACAGCCGAAATAGAAATTACAGCAAATATGATTGCAAAGGGCAAACTTGTAATGGATTTATCTTTACCAAATAATACACTAATTGTATTGTTAAAACGAGATGATAAATATCTTGTACCAACTGGCAAAACAATTTTGCAAGTAAAAGATAAGCTACTAATTATTACAGACGACCAAGAGGCTTTAATGGAAACATATAAGCATTTACAAATAGATTAAACCATATTATCGTATGTTTGCTCCAATTCCTTGGTAGGCTTTTATTAGACGTTTCATAATTTTCTCTATTTGAATATCAGTCATAGTTTTTTCTCTATCCTCTAAAACAAATGTTAAAGCATAAGAGATCTTACCTGCTTCGATATTTTTACCTTCATAAACATCAAATAAATTAACTTGCTTTAAATATTTGCCAATGTTTTTAACAGCTACATCTTCTAGTTGCTTATAAGTTACTTGTTTATCAATAAGCAAAGCCAAGTCTCTTTTAACAACAGGATATTTCGATACTGGTATATATTGAATTCTTACATTCTTAGTTAATCCAATTAGCAGACTCCAATTTATTTCGGCATAAAAAACTTCTTGCTCAATATCTACTAGTTTCAAAAGTTTAGAAGAAATAATCCCATATTGTAAAAGTATATTTTTATTATATCTATACTCTTGAGCAGTAGTAAAAACATCATTTGAAATAATATCGAAATCAAAATCATCTAGGTTTAGCCCTAATTGATTGAAAACACTATAAACAAAAGATTTTAAATAAAAATAATCTGCTTTAGCACTTTTAGTGTTCCATGATAATTGGTTTTTGTGTCCAGTAATCCAAATGCCCAACTGATTATTTTCTCTATATTTATTTATATCTCCAGCATTTTTAATTGTATCATCTGAATGATAGGTGCGGCCGAATTCAAAAAACTTTAAGTCAGTATTTTTTCGATTTATATTATATTCGATACTTTTGAGACCTCCATAAACTAAAGACGGACGCATTATGCTAAGCTCTTTACTTAATGGATTATGAAGTCGAATATGTTTTTCATTTTTATTTGTCTCCCCAAAATAATTATTACCAATAAATGAATTACACATTATTTCGTTAAAACCTTGTGAAACAAGCATGTCAGATATAATGTTTGTCAAACGCTCATTATCGGGTTTATGCACTTTATTGATTGAGAGTGCAATTTTTTCTGGTATTTCGATATTATTATAGCCATATATTCTTAAAACATCTTCAATAACATCAGCTTCTCTTGTTACATCAACACGATAATTCGGGATTTCAAGATTAAGAATATCATCGGTTCTGTCTATTATTTTCATTTCGAGAGATTCTATAATACGACAGATTGTATCTTTCCCAATATCCTTTCCAATTAAATTTGCACATCTGTTAAAACTAAAGTTAACAATTTTGGGTTTAATAATATTAGGATACACATCAATAATTTCAGAGGCAATTTCTCCAAATCCCAAATCATTGATAAGACTTGCTGCACGTTTTAATGCATAAGATGTCATATTTACGTCAGCACCTCTTTCAAATCTAAAAGAAGAGTCAGTGCTTAGCTGATGATATTTTGCAGATTTACGCACCCAAACCGGATTAAAATATGCACTCTCAATAAAAATGCGTTTAGTATTTTCGTTTATACCGGCCTCAATTCCTCCAAAAACTCCAGCTAGACACATGGGAGCCTCAGTATTGCAAATCATCAAATCGGTATTACGCAATTTTCTAGTAATTCCATCAAGTGTAACAAACTCTGTATTTTCTTTAACAGGTTTTACAATAATTTTACCTCCAATAATTTTATCTCCATCAAAAGCGTGTAAAGGATGCCCTGTTTCGTGCAACACATAATTTGTTATATCTACTATATTATTAAGTGGATTTAAACCTATTGCTCTAAGTTTATCTTTTAACCAATCTGGCGATTCTGTAATTCTAATATTATCCAAACAAATTCCCATATATCTTGGGCAAGCTTCTGCGTTTTCAACTTTTACATCAATTTTAAACCTGTTAGTTTTATTTTCTGTAAAATTAAAACTTGGCATACTATACTTTGTACTAAAAAATGCTGCTAAATCTCGAGCAACACCAATATGTCCAGTTGCATCGGCACGGTTGGGAGTGAGGTCTATCTCAAAAATAGTATCTTTTTCAAGATTAAAATATTTAGCCGCAGATATTCCTATTTCGGTATCATTGGGCAATACCATTATTCCATCATGAGATGTTCCTACGCCAATTTCATCTTCTGCACAAATCATTCCTTCGGAGGGTTCTCCTCTAAGTTTTGCCTTTTTGATTTTAAAAGAACTATCGTCTGTATATAAAGTAGTGCCAACGGTTGCAACAATCACTTTTTGGTTTATTGCAACATTTGGAGCTCCACAAACAATATTAAGTAACTCAGGATTACCTATATCAACCTTTGTAACACTTAGTTTGTCTGCATTGGGATGTTTGCTGCATTCAACAACTTTTCCTGTAACCAAACCATCAAGACCACCTTTTATACTATTAAACTCTTCAACAGAATTTACCTCAAGTCCTATTTGTGTTAAACTCCTTGATAAGGTTTCGACATCTACATTGATATCGATATAATTCTTTAGCCAATTGTATGAAATAATCATTTGTTAAATTTTAATTAATCGTATGCAAAAGTAATAAAAAAAAGCGACTGGAAAACCAGTCGCAAATATTTACAAAATAAATAATTGTTTACAATTCGTTTATCTTAACCTCCAGTCGTTCTCACACCATAAGTAAAAAACAAACCTTTAGGAGTTATACTAAGAACAGGTATAGGTGAGGTATTAAGCATTTGGTGAGCATAAGAACCAAGTAATAAGTTTACCAAATTTGTTGTTTGTTCTGTCATTATGGCAATTAAATCTGCATCAATTGTTTCAGCATATTCTATTGTTGATTCAGTAATATTGTCACCAACTAAAAGGCTTGATTGATATTTTATACCTTTTTCGTCAAAATATTTTTTCACTTGCGTCGCATACATTCTTAGCTTATTGTGTATCCCCTCGTTAGTTGAACTAGTAACCTTAATAATATGAACTTCGGAATTAAAAGCTTTTGCAATTTTAGCAACCATTGGCACTTTTTCTCTAGTTTCTTTTGTTATATCTAAGGGCAAAACTATTTTTTCAACATCTCCAATATACTTTTCTGATGTTACTGTAATAACAGGTTTATTAGTTTCTTGAACAATACGGTAAGCATTACTACCCATAACAAAATCAGAAAAACCCGACTCTCCATCTGTTGAGCAAATTATCATAGAGTCATCAAATGCATCAACTTGATTTGCTACTTCTTCATGAATTCTACCTGACTTGATAATATAGTTAAATTTACAGTCTTGGTGCAATTTGTCTTTATATTTCCTAAGAATGCGTTCGAACTCTTCCATTGCAGAATTGTACTGATTTTCTAACTGAATATGAAATCTTCCAGGCTTTTTGCTCTGTACAAAGACCATTTGTAAATCAGAATTAAATTTATTAGCATAAATTATTGCCAACTCAAGACCTTTTATAGTCTCTTGGGAAAAATCAATTGGTACTATTATCCTTTTCATATCTATAGTTTTTATTATACCGCTAAATTAATAAAAATGTTTTAATCTAACTATATTGCTTGCAATTATTTCTAAAAAAAATTGTTTTGTTCTATCATTATAATGGAGTTTTACAATATTAAACGCAAATTTTTTTGAATATTCTTAAATAGTAGATTGTATAACTTATTACCTGTATTCCATATAAAGTCTATATAGCACAACTAATTCCAGATTGTTATTGCAAAGAATACTTATTAGAGTTTACCGTGCAATTTTGTGATAAGTAAAGAATAATCCTTTTGGAGTTATGCTAAGAACAGGTATAGGTGAGGTGTTAAGTATCTGATAAGCATGAGTTCCAAGAAGAAGGTTTGCTAAGCTAGTTGTTTGCTCGGTCATTATGGCAATTAAATCTGCATCAATTGTTTTAGCATATTCGATTGTAGAGTCCGCTATATTGTCGCCAACTAAAAGTTCTGACTGGTATTTTATACCTTTTTCGTCAAAATATTTTTTCACTTGCGTCGCATACATTCTTAGCTTATTGTGTATCCCCTCGTTAGTTGAACTGGTAACCTTAATAATATGAACTTCAGAATTAAAAGCACTTGCAATTCTTGCAACCATTGGCACTTTCTCGCGAGTTTCTTTTGATATATCAAGAGGTAAAACTATTTTTTCAACATTACCAATATATTTCTCTGAAGTTACTGTTATAATCGGTTTATCTGTTTCCTGAACAATACGAGAGGCATTGCTGCCCATAACAAAATCTGCAAAACCAGACTCTCCATCTGTTGAGCAAATTATCATAGAGTCATCAAAAGCATCAACTTGATTTGCGACCTCTTCATGAATCTTACCAGATTTAATTATGTAGGTAAATTTACAGTCCTTATGCAATTTATCTTTGTATTTGCGAAGCATACGCTCGAACTCTTCCATTGCAGAATTGTACTGATTTTCTAGTTTAACATGAAACCTTCCAGGTTTTTTGCTCTGCACAAAAACCATTTGTAAATCAGAATTAAATTTATTAGCATAAATAATTGCCAACTCAAGACCTTTAATAGACTCTTGGGAGAAATCAATTGGGACTATTATTCTTTTCATATCTATATTTTTTATTATACCGCTAAATTAATAAAAATGTTTTAATTTAACTATATTTGTTTCAATTATTTCTTAAAAAATAAAACATTGATTGCACAAAGATATATTGCCGCAGGACTGATGTCTGGAACATCAGTTGACGGACTTGATATTGCAATTTGCTTATTTGAATACAAAAATTGTAACTGGAGTTTTGAAATATTATACGCAAATTCTTTTGTATATCCGCATAGCTTACGACAAAAACTCATAAGTATTAGCGATTATTCAGCAAACGAAATAATAGTTGTAGAGAAAAAATTTTCAGAATTTGCAGCTGCCTCTGTAAATAATGTAACTAAACAATCAAAAATTAAACCTGACATTATTGCATCTCATGGACACACTGTCTTTCATAAACCAAAAGAAAATTACACTTATCAGATAGGAAACGGTGAAATTATAGCAAAATTAACTGGTATTCCGGTTGTTTGCGATTTTAGACGAGGAGATGTTGCTCTTGGAGGTCAAGGAGCTCCACTTGTGCCAATTGGCGATAAACTCTTATTTAGCAATTATCCAGCTTGTCTTAACTTGGGAGGATTCTCAAATATTTCGTATAATAACAAACTTGGTAAACGAATAGCGTATGATATTTCACCAGTAAATATTGTGTTTAATAAATTTGCCCGCCAACTTAATATGGAGTTTGATAATGCTGGCGAAATTGCTAAATCAGGTGTTTTAATTCGTGAGCTTTTTCACAAACTTAATAACTTAGAATATTATCAGCAAAATTATCCTAAATCATTGTCAATAGAGTGGGTTAAACAAAATGTAAACCCAATATTAAATCAGTTTCAAAAGAAAAATACTGCTGATTTAATGCACACTTTCAGCATACATATTGCACATATTTTAGTAAAGGAGCTAAATAAACATACAAGTGTTCTTATTACGGGAGGAGGAGCGTATAACAAGTTCCTTATTAATAATATTAGAGCTTTATCTTCTTGTAAAATCCAAATACCAGACAACAAAATAATAGATTTTAAAGAAGCTCTGATTTTTGCTTTTCTCGGGGTGTTGCGAATACGATCAGAAGTAAACATCCTATCTAGCGTTACTGGTGCAAAGAGAGACTCGTGTTGTGGGGTAATTTGTAATCCATAATCAAACTAAAATTAGTAAATTAATGAAATTTTTACTTTTTTTAGCAATGTTGTAATTATTGTGTAAGTTTAAATTATATTTATAAAAAAAATATGTCATATCCTTTATTTGAAATAGACGAAAAAGAAAAAAAAATTCTTGATAATTTTATCGTTTTTACAGGAAAAAATCCAGACAAGATAGAAAAACTTGTACAAGCTGGCTCTAATAGGAATTATTACCGATTTAAATATGGGCAAAAAACTGTAATCGGCGTTTTTAGTTCTAATAAAGAGGAGAATAGTACGTTTATTTATTTTACACAGCTTTTTAAATCTTTAGATATAAAAGTCCCGGAATTATATTATGTGTCGGAGGATAAAACCATTTACTTTCAAGAAGATTTAGGAGACCAGTCATTGTTTGAAATGCTTCAAACTGATAATAAAACTGGAGAAATAACAGATACTACGAAAACTCTTTTTAAAAAAGCACTTACAGAACTTGCTAAAATGCAGATAACTTCTGCTGCTTATATTGATTTTGAGCAGTGCTATCAAATAAGTGAATTTAATAAGGAGTCAATATTATTTGACCTAAATTATTTTAAATATTATTTCTTAAAAGTTAGTGGAATAAATTTTGATGAACGAAAACTCCAAAGAGATTTTGATAATATAGCTGAATATCTCGCAAAAAATGGAGACAAATTCTTTATGTTTAGAGATTTTCAGTCACGTAATATAATGATAAAAGATGGTGAGCCATATTTTATAGATTATCAAGGCGGACGAAAAGGAGCTATTCAATATGACCTTGCATCGCTTTTATTTCAAGCAAAAGCTCAGTTGCCAGAATATGTAAAAGAAGAGCTAGTAGAACACTATATCGCACAAGTTCAATCGTACATTCCTATTGACAAAGAGGCGTTTAGAAATCAATTTAATTATTATGCACTTATAAGGATTTTACAAACCTTGGGGTCTTATGGTTTTAGAGGTTTAATTGAAAAAAAATCACATTTTATTGAAAGCATCCCTTTTGCGTTAAAAAACATTAAGATAATGCTCGAAAATAAAGAGGTTTTTAAAAGCTACCCAGAACTGCATAATGTTTTATACCAACTAGCTACGACTGAAAAATTTAATCCCATAGTCTTTCCTGAGTTTACCATAACAGTTACAAGTTTTAGTTTTAAAAAATCCTACCCAGCAGACAAAACAGGCAATGGAGGTGGTTTTGTATTTGATTGTAGAGGTATTGAAAATCCAGGAAGGTATCAAGAATATAAAATTCTTACAGGTAAAGACAAAGCTGTAATTGATTTTTTTAAGGCAAACTCTGATATTGATAAATTTATGCTTAATGTTGTTAAAAATGTAAAGCCAACAATTGATAATTATATAGAACGTAATTTTAATTCATTATCAATAAGCTTTGGCTGTACTGGAGGGCAACATAGAAGTGTATATTGTGCCGAAAAGATGACAAAGTATATTAAAAAACATTACAAAATTGGTGTGATTTTGGTACATCGAGAATTGAATATAAAGGAATAAAACAAAAAAGGCTCTCAAAACTGAGAACCTTTTTGCGGACTGGACGAGACTCGAACTCGCGACCCCCGGCGTGACAGGCCGGTATTCTAACCAACTGAACTACCAATCCTTAAATCGACTGCAAATATATAGCAGGTTTTTCAATCTGCCAAATCTTTTTTTAAAAAAATGCCGTTTTTTTAGATTTTAATTTGATTGATTTGATTTTCAGTAAGATACAACTTAGATTATTTTAATTATTTTTTTATTTTGCTTTGTTATCAGTAAAAATTATATTTTTGCAAGCATGTTTAATCAAGATAATAAAACAATTTGTGCAGTTTCTTCACCTTCTGGCGTAGGAGCGATTGCAATTATTAGGCTTAGTGGACTCAAAAGTGTCGAAATTGCGGCAAAACTGTTAAATAAACCTCAAAAGTTTCTTGCAAGCAAGCCTGGACAAATGATCTTTACTGCAATTAAAACTAAAAATAACATAATACTTGATGAAGTTTTAATTGTTAAGTTTTATGAACCCCACTCATTTACAGGAGAAAATTCTGTCGAAATATATTGCCATGGCTCAGATTACATTCAGTCTCAAATAATTTCAGAATTGGTTTTAAATGGTGCCTCAGTAGCACAACCTGGTGAATTTAGCAAAAGAGCTTTTCTTAATGGAAAAATGGATCTATCACAGTCAGAAGCAGTTGCTGATCTTATTGCTAGTAGTACTAAAGAAGGGCATCGATTAGCACTTAACCAAATGAAAGGGCAAATATCTAATGAAATATCAGATTTAAGACAAAAAATGCTTGAATTAGTCTCCCTAATGGAACTCGAACTTGATTTTGGTGAAGAAGATGTCCAATTTGCTGACAGAACACAATTAAGTGATATTACAGAAGAACTAATCCAAAGAACAAACAATTTGATTGATTCTTTTAAATACGGAAACGCAATAAAAACTGGCATACCAGTAGCTATTATAGGTGAACCCAATGTCGGTAAATCAACACTGCTAAATGCTTTACTAAAAGAGGATCGAGCTATTGTTTCTAATATTCCAGGTACTACACGAGATAGTCTGGAAGAACTTATTATAATTGATGGGATAAAATTTAGATTAATAGATACTGCAGGCATTAGAGACTCTGAGGATATTATCGAAAAAATGGGAGTGGAGCGAACTTATAAAAATATTGCAAAGGCTCAGGTAATACTTTTAATGATAGATGCTAATTCAACTGATAAAGAAACACTTATCTTCATTAAAAATATTAAAGATAAAATTACCGATGACCAATATCTTTTAATTCTTTTAAATAAAAATGATATAGCGAAAAAAGATTTAACAACTAAGCTCAAAGAGTACGCTCAAGTATTAAAGATATCAGCTAAAACTGGTGAAAATTTAGAGAACTTATCAAAACTTATGGCATCTTGGGTAAATTCACTAAAATCGTCGGAGACAAATCTTATTTTAACAAACAATCGGCATCTCGAGCTTTTTAAAAACTCAAATGTGGCACTTCTAAGAGCAAACGAGGCAATCAAAGCAGGTTTGAGTGGCGATTTTGTCTCACAAGACTTACGAGAAGCAATGTATTATCTTGGGGAGATTACGGGGAATATCAGTAATAACGAAATATTAGAATCAATATTCTCAAAATTTTGCATCGGTAAGTAGAACAGTTTTTCTAAACTCTTTGTTTCTCGTACAATAATGGTTATTTTTAGCAAAATTCAGCTGCATTTATTAAAATTAATGAGTATTTTTAATTTATATGCAGAATAATTCATTTTTTTATTTAAAATATTAGCATAAATGTTCCTTGATTACACTGTTAATGTATGTACAGACATCTTTAATAGCTTGATTATTAGATAATTGATGTTTTTTTACAGTGTTTTCTAAGTTACAAAATGTAAGTTTATCTATTATGAGAAAAATACACAGCCCATTTCCTACAACTGGATACTACGGCAAAAAATATTTCTCTGATAAAGATTATGTAAAAATATATATGACGATTTATTTTACAACTATTTGAAATAATAATCTCAAAGATTTGCACCTAAAAATAAATTTTATGAAGAAACAAGAATATAAAGACAACCACAATGACAATATAATCTCTGGAATTCATAATTATTGTGATAGATGGTGCGAAAGATGCAGATTTATTAAGCAATGCAGAGTGGGATTAGCTGAATTGGAGAGACTTGAGCGAGACAGCAATATAGATGATACTGTTTTTTTTGAGGAGCTTTCTTCTATAATAATGGAGACACTTGAATTACTAAATAAAAAAGCGGCGGATGACTGTTTTCAAAACTAGCATAACCCGCATTATTCATACGATTAGCTTTGTGTAGCTGGTAGGCGTCGAAACTTGCAGATATATCCTTATATTTACTCACACTTTTTATAATATTTTGTTGGTGTTCGTGAGCTTAAGGTTCAAGAGTTTCGCAACGAAGCAGATGCACAAAGATAATTGTAAGCTTTCTCAAAATTTGGCTAATAATAAAAGCATAAACACCGTGCCAATCCACTGACTAACAACTTGTTACAAGCCAACCAGAAATAATGCGATGCACGGCTTTAGCCCTCACTGAAAGTAATAATGCGGGCTAACGTGATACATTGCTATGTGCTGATCCGTCAGCCGACGGAGAAGTGAGCGGTGTCGAAATGAAGAATTTAGCGAAACGGTATCACGAACACCGCTAAATTAAAATTCCATTGTGAGTAAATCGGACATTATGGACAGTATCTAAATATACTTTTTTACCAATTCTAATATCTCAATATCGGTATAAGGTTTTGCAATAAAGTCATTGCATCCTGTCTTTATGGCTATATCCTTGTCTTCAGAGAGGGCATGAGCAGTTTGTGCGATAATAACAACATCTTTACTAATTTTTCTTATTTCTTTCGTTGCTTCATAACCGCTTATCCCCGACATTTGAATATCCATTAAAATTATATCTGGTGAATATTTTTTAAACTTTTCTACGGCTTCATTTCCAGTTTTTGCAAAATGCAACTCTTTTGCAATATTCTCAAATACAAGTTTCAAAAATATCACAGTATCTTCATCATCTTCGGCAACAAGAAGTTTTAAACCATATTTTTTAATATCATCTAAGCTAAGCACCTCGTCAATTAAAATTTCGGTCTTTTCTTTGGGAGGTTTATATGGTATTGTAAAATTAAAGTCCGAGCCTTTGTCTAAGACACTATCAACCCAGATTTGTCCACCCAGCATATCTACGTATGCCTTAGTAATTGATAATCCTAAACCAGCTCCTTGATAACTTCTTGCATGAGACTCGCTACCTTGTCTAAATCGCTCAAAAATGTATTCTTTTTGCTCAGGCGAGACACCTTTACCGGAGTCATTTACAAAAAACAACAACTCATTTTTATTTTTCTTATATCCAAAATGTATATGTCCAGAGTTGGTGAATTTAACGGCATTTTTAATCAAGTTTGTCAGAATTGCATATAATTTTTCCTTGTCAGTATTAATAAAGGAATCTTCATTTTTTAAACCACACGAAAAAGTTAAATCAATACCCTTAACATCTGTTTCTGGTTTAAAAAAGAACATCAAATTTTGCAATATTTCATTTAAATTAAAATCATCACTAAATAAATTCATTTGACCCGATTCTATTTTCGAAATGTCAATAATATCATTTATAATATTTAACATTCGAGTACCGCTTGTTTCAATGAGCCTGATATATTGTTGTTGCTTTTCGCCTGTCAAATTAGGCCTTTTTAGTAGTGAAGCAAAACCAAGTATCCCGTTCATAGGTGTACGAATTTCATGACTCATATTTGATAGAAAAGCTGACTTTAATCTATCGCTTTCTTCGGCTTTTTCTTTAGCTTTTATAAGTTCTTCTTTAGCTTTCTTTTTTTCTGTTATATCACGTGTAACTCCATGTATTCCAATTATTTTATTACTGTTATCAATGTATGGAGATGCTATCAAATCGCCCCATTTTGTTGAGCCGTCTTTACACATATACTCCAGTTCAAGTTTTCGGTTATGTACTTTTTTATCTTCTGCATTACTGTGATATAATATCAATTCTTCTCCAAGTGCTTTTAATGCCACAATTGCACTTTCGGGTGTAAAACGCTGCTTTATTGTTTGGCTTAAATACTCACTCTCGGTAAAGCCCGTAAATTGTTGTATGGAGGGCGAAACAAATATACTCTTTCCTTCAAGATCCATCAACCATACAACATCTGTCATTTTATTGGCAATACGCATGTAATTAATTTCTTTTTCTTTAATTTGCTTTTCTTTAATTATACGCTCCGCTATTTCTTTTTTTAACAATTTATTCTTTAAACGTATTATTATTAGGAACATAGAGGCAACTAAAAAGAGTATTACAAGAAACACAGACTTCGTTAATTCAATAAATATGTACTTATACCATGATTTAAAATTAAAATCTATTCCTAATGCTGCAATGGTTTTACCAGTATCTTTGCTTTTTATCGGCACATAAACACTAATCCATTTGCCCCATCTATCTGTAACCACATTAGTAACTACTGGTTTCGACTCATAAAACGCCTCACGGCAATCTTCATTTGCTTCAGTAAATTTTTGTCCAGGAGGAGACCAGTCATCCGAATAGTGTGGTTCCGATTCAACTATAAAAAAGATATCGCCATCTATACCTGTGTAGATATAGACAAACCTTGACTTATCATTAACTTTAACAAAATCTTCTAAGTCTTGTTTTATTTTTTTATATTCTGGTTTTAAAGTGTCTTCTACTGAAATACTAAGGCTGTCCAACAAATTAGTTTGTATCAACGAAGCTGCGGAATTTGCTAAAACCAAAATTTCATTTTCACGATTATGCTGAATGTAATGCCAAGTTTTATAAACATAAAACACACCAGCAATAGTCAAAGCTATAAAAATGAGAAACTCAGTTGCCAGTTTTCCTTTAATTATTTTTGCATTTTTACACATTAGCAATAAACCTCATATAACAATACAAATATAGCAATTATATTTAATTTAATAGAATGTTTTTTTCATAAAATAACTAAAATATCATTTCGAAAAGTAGATTTAGGCGTGAGGTACATAAAAAACTCTATAAAAACAATGCGTTGTTCTAATGTTTATGGATTTAAGCATAAATACTTTTTTATCATTGATGTCCGATAAAAATTAATATATACATATTTAGGTTCGATAAAAAGAATATGTCGTCCCTGACGGGACTTCTAAAGCCTTGACTATTTAGTTCTTACCAAAATAATGCCCTACGGGACAAACACAGTTAGGTGTTAAATATTGGTAAAGTGAAACTAAGCCAATAAAGCAAAAAGTCCCGTAGGGACGTTATATTTCAATCGTTACATGATTTTTTCAAACATTTAACCGGGCAACAAAGCTTTTTTATAATAAAATGTATTTTTTTTTGTATTTATTCAGGAAATTTGGGTTTTGACTTATTGAGTCTGATAAAAGTATAAGCAAAATATATTTTAACTTTTCAAAGCACCTAAAATATCACAAAATTTTATATTTTTGTATTTGTATGAATTATAATGAAAACAAACAATTAAAACTTGCTCAGGATTTTATATTGCATACAAACCGAAATATATTTCTTACTGGTAAAGCTGGTACAGGAAAAACTACCTTTCTTCATAATCTAAGATATTCAACTCCGAAACGTATGGTTGTTGTTGCTCCAACTGGTGTAGCAGCAATTAATGCCGGAGGTGTTACAATACATTCTTTTTTTCAATTACCATTTTCACCATTTATTCCTGACAGTAAGTTTAATAATCAAACATCAGGTTCATCTCAAAATTTTGTTCACAAACTCAATCGCAATAAGATTAAAATTATCAGAAGTCTGGATCTTCTTATTATTGACGAAATTAGCATGGTGCGTGCCGATTTGCTTGATGCTATTGATGATGTTTTAAAGCGTTATCGCCGTAACGATAAGCCATTTGGAGGCATACAGCTTTTAATGATTGGTGATTTACATCAACTTTCACCAGTAATTAAAGAAAACGAATGGTCTTTAATACGAGATTATTACAAATCGCCATACTTTTTTAATAGCTTAGCCCTTAAAAGAACCGATTTTAAAACAATTGAGCTTAAACACATTTATAGACAAGAAGACAAGATTTTTATTAATTTGCTTGGCGAAATTAGAGACAACAAACTTTCCGACAAATCGGTAAACTTACTAAATTCGAGATATATTCCTAATTTTGTTCCTGAAAAGGAAGATGGATATATTACTTTAACTACTCATAATGCAATAGCTGCCGAAATTAATCAATCCAGAATGAGGTCTTTATCAACAAAAATAAAAAGATTTCATGCAAAAGTAGAAAATGATTTCCCGCCATATATGTTTCCTACCGAGGAAGAATTAGAACTAAAAGAAGGTGCACAAGTAATGTTTATCAAAAACGACTCATCACTTGATAAGCTCTATTATAACGGAAAGATAGGTACTATTGTTGATTTTTGTAATGGGAAAATTATTGTTCGTTGCGATGATGATACTGAGGATATTTCTGTTAAACCTGAAAAATGGGAAAATGTAAAATATACTTTTAATAAAGATACAAAAGAAATAGAGGAGGAGCTTACTGGAAGTTTTACGCAATATCCATTAAAACTTGCATGGGCGATTACAGTTCATAAAAGCCAGGGCTTAACATTCGAAAAGGCTGTTTTAGATGTTAATAGAGCTTTTGCTTTTGGTCAAGTTTATGTTGCATTAAGCAGATGTAAAACACTGGAGGGGCTTGTGTTAATTTCAAAAATCGATTCACACTCACTTAAATTAGATACTAATATTAAAGAATTTAATAAGCTATCGAAACAAAATGAACCAAATAATGAGGAACTTGAAAAATCAAAAGAATTATATCAAAAAGAATTATTGATAGAATTGTTCGATTTTTCTCAAATGAAAAAAATGTTTTTTACCGTTCGAAAACGTTATGCGGAGAACAAAACAAGATTTGCATTATCTTTTGATAATATCTTTAACGAGATGATTAATTTATCAATGGGTGAAATATTTACGGTAAATGATAAATTTGAACGTCAATTGCAAATATTACTTAGAAATCCGCTTTTACCTGAAAAAAATGAAGTTTTATTAGACAGAGTAAAAAGAGCATCAGCATATTATATTACCAAAATAGAAACAATTTTTATAAATAATTTTAAAAACCTTTATTTCGATAGCGATAATAAAGAAATAAAAAAAGAAATGGCGAATATTATTGAAAAGTTTGAGTTTTCGGTAATATCAAAGTTAGCAGGGCTTAAAATTACTGCAAACAACTTTAAACCAACAGAATATATGCGCGAAGTTGCTAATGCAGAGCTTGAGTTTAAACCAAGTTTTAATAAAAAAAGAACTCTTACTGGCGATAGTAAAATAACGAATAAAGACTTGTACGCAGAATTAAATGCATGGCGAAATTCAGTAGCCATTGAATCTAGCGTTCCAATTTATATGGTGCTGCAACAAAAATCATTGAAAGAACTTGTTGAGAAACTTCCTTCTAACCTAAAACAACTGGCAAAGATTAAAGGTTTTGGTAAAGTTAAAGTTATGCAATATGGCGAAGATATCCTCGATATTATTGATGAATATTGCGAAATAAACGAAATCAATCGTGATGAATCGGTTTTTAAAGAATTAAAATCAAAAAAAGAACCCAAAATTAACACAAAAAAAGTTAGTCTCGATTTATTTTTACAAGGAAAAGATATTTCCCAAATAGCAAAGGAGAGGGGATTTGTTGAATCGACAATATTTGGACATATTGCACATTATATTTCCTTAGGAGATTTAGATTATACCGTACTAATCTCAGAGGAGAAATTTGACGAAATCAAAGCATATATCGACACAGCACAAAGCACTTCAATTAACGATATTATGGAGCATACCGATAGAAAATTTTCTTATAATGAAATAAGATTGGTTTTATCGTGTCTAAAACCCGAGTAACAAATAATAAATTATTTGTTTTTAGCTGAGATGTTTTATATTTGCATGTTTTTATGTATAAAATACTTAACATATTAAGAAAATCTATAACTAGTATATCAGATTGGTTTTACCAACCTTTTAGTAAATATATACCTTTAGTTACCTTTAGATACGGCTTTACAGGTGGATTAAATACTGTTCTTGATATCTTTTTGTATTTTATTTTTTATAATTTTGTTTTTAAAAAACAAATATTAGACCTTGGATTTTATGCTATAACTCCACATATTGCTGCATTTTTAGTGGTGTTTCCAATTACTTTTACAACTGGCTTTATGCTAGCAAAATATGTAACATTTACACAATCCAAATTACAAGGAAAAAAGCAATTGTTTCGTTATGGATTAACTGTTGTGGGTGCAATATTATTAAACTATATCTTACTTAAATTCTTTGTGGAAGTATGCGATATTTGGGCAACTGTTTCAAAAATAATTACTACTGGACTTGTTGTAATATATAGTTATTTTATGCAAAGGTATTTCTCTTTTAGAATGGAAAATAAATCAAAAGCATAACTTTTTTACAAAACCAACAAGTTTAACCCGATAAATTTATACTATTTGTAAAAAATATCGAATTATGATATATCCAAGCATGTAATCTAAGTAAAATCGAATCTAATCATTTATTAATGAACCGAAATCGGTATTACTCTTTTTTTATTAAAACATTATTCTTATATTTGTATGTTAAAACATAGCATTGTGCAATAAAAAAATAAAAATTATCTGATTTTAATAAAATTTTGTTCGTTCTTATTAAAACTGTAGAATAAGTAAATATGAAAATAATAAAACAAACAGTATTAGCAGCATTGGTTGTAGTTTTTGCAATGAATTTTTTGTTTGCACAAAAGACACCCTCTTTCAAAAGATTTAATTATGGCGTTGATGCGTCTCTGATAATATTCCCTGTAAATGTATTTGATAAAAACACTTTTGTTTATGGACTTCATTCTAACATTTATTACAATTTAAACAAATATTTTTACCTACATTCAGGCATTGGGTTAGAAAATGGAAGATATGAGTATTTTGAAAATTACGATGTAAATGGCAATACAGAAAGTTTAGATTATATCCGAGAATATCTACGTTTTGGAATCCCTGTTTCAATTGGGTTTCAACATAATTTGTTTAATGATAAATTCAACCTAAATACACAAATTGGAGTTGTATATAATTTAAATTTGACATATTATGAATATGTGAGAGTATCAAATGTTCCATCCTTGAATCATGAATTAAATTTACAACCTAAATTAATAGACCCATTGGGTTGGGCGAGATTAGCTCTGTATTATTCAATTGGCATTGAAAAACATATTTCAAATAATCAAAGTATTGGTTTTTCATGTTTCCTTTTAGCATTGCATCAATACCAAATTGTTCGTTATGGATGGCAATTTGAAGATGTCAGCAGATTTCAGACAGGTATAAGATTAACATATAAGTTCGGTTGTAATAAATAAAACAATTATCCGTAAACCGATAAACTGGTATTCGGTAAATTTTTGTATTCGGTAAGCGGTAAGATTTTAGCAAAATTTGTATTTATTGAAAGCAAAACGTTTCTGAACAAGAGAACAAGAGAACAATGGAACAATTGAACAATAGAAGTAAGAACCAATCAACCGATAAACTGGTGTTCGGTAAATTTTTGTATTCGGTAAGCGGTAAGATTTTAGCAAAATTTATATTTATTGAAAGCAAAACGTTTTTGAACAAGAGAACAATGGAACAATTGAACAATTGAACAATCGAAGTAAGAACCGATCAACCGATAAGTTGGTATTCGGTAAATTTTTGTATTCAGTAATCGGTAAGATTTTAGCAAAATTTGTATTTATTGAAAGCAAAACGTTTTTGAACAATGGAACAAGAGAACAATGGAACAATTGAACAATCGAACAGAAGAACAAAAAAAACAAAGAACAAAAAAAACAAAGAACAAAAAACAAAGAACAAAGAACAGAGAACAATAGAACGACGAACAACGAACAATTGAACAATAGAACAATAGAACAATAGAACAGAAGAACAATCGAAGTAAGAACGGCTCAACCGATAAGCTGTTTATATCTATTCGTAAAGATATCTTTTAATACTCTTTTTAGGAGTTTTTTCAAATGCTTCGTCTCGTATTACTATCTTATTAACCTGCATATATGTTGGTACATCTTCGTTAACTCGTTTTTTATAATTTACAAATACTTTATCTATTTGTTCTGGTTTTAAATCAAACTTTTTTATGCGATCTTGATCCGGATATACTAATGCAATAATTTGATTATTTCTACTTACCACAAGGTTTTCACTAACCAATGGGAGGTTACTAAATTTCGACTCTATTTCTTCGGGATATACATTTTGCCCAGAACTTGTAAGTATCATACCTTTACTACGTCCTTTGATAAAAAGATAGCCATCATCATCTAATAATCCCAGATCTCCAGTATGTAACCAGCCATCTTTATCAAGAACCTTATTTGTTTCTTCTTCGTTTTTATAATACCCCATCATCACATTATCTCCTTTTACCATTATTTCACCAACTTTACCTGATTGTTTTGCATCAATTTTTATCTCAAGCGTATCAACAACTTTACCGGCAGAGTATGTTTTTGTAGTTTTATATCCATCATAGGTAATTAGCGGACCACATTCGGTCATTCCATAGCCAACCGCAAAATTAAAGCCTATTTTTCTAAGAAAAGTTTCAACCTCACGATTCATTTTTGCACCACCAATAACTACTTCTTTAAACTCCCCACCAAAGGATTCTTTAAGTGAATTTAGCACTTTGTTATAAACTAATCCTTTTAATATTGGTGTTTTAAGCAAAATTTTAGTAAGAGGTTTATCAATAGCATGTTTTATTTTATTTTTATACTCCTTCTCAATAACTAATGGCACTGATAAAATTAAGCGGGGCTTTATTTCTCCAAAAGCTTTTACAATTATTTGTGGAGAAGGTAATTTACCAAGAAAAACTATTGTACAAGCTTTAGAGAATGGAAATAAGAACTCAAATGCTGCACCGTAACAATGTGCCAATGGTAAAAACGACACAATTTTATCGCCCGATTCAAGTGGCATATTTGCTCGTGCATATCGAACATTCGCTACCAGAGAGTTATGGCTAAGCATAACACCTTTTGGTAATCCAGATGTCCCTGAGGTATATAAAATAGCGGCTAATTCGGAATTAGGAATATGTTCTAACTTAAAGTTTTCTTTAGCTGATGCTGGGTAATTTTTATTAAATGCGATAAAATCTGCTGTAAAATCATGCGCAATATTATAATCATCTAAATAATAGACTGTTCTGAGATTTTTAAACTCATTAAAGTCCATTTTATCACATAAAAATTCAGATATAAATAATAATTTAGAATCTGAATGATTAACAAGTTTATAAATATCTTTTGGTTTAAACTCCTGTAAAAGAGGCACTATTACTGCTCCATAAGACACGACTGATATATATATTGTACCCCAACTTGCAGAGTTTTTTCCAATAAGAGCAATTTTATCTCCTTTCTTAATTCCATGTTCTTTAAACAAATTGTGCATCCTTTCAATTTGTCCAGCAAGTTCCCCAAACGTAAGTCCACCATTGTCATAGTCTTGCAAAGATGCTTTATTCCAATTATTTAAAATCGCTTCCTCAAAATAGGCAATCAAATTTTCTTTTAGCATAAAATCTATTTTTAAAATGTAAAAATAAAGATATTTTTCTTATTCTCAACATTTATTCAAGTTAATATTAAAACTAATCTAATTTAACCAGTTATTATTAAAGACTATTTTTTTTGTTGATAACTTACTTTTTATTTTTTGTAATAAATATTATGTTTGCATTAAAATTAAAACTAAAAAACTAAATATATTATGGCACAAGTTACTATTCACAGTTATGAGGAGTTTGAGTCTTTTCTTGGAAAAACAATTGGAACATCTGATTATTTAAAAATTACCCAGGAAATGATTAATCAATTTGCTGATGCAACTTTAGATCACCAATGGATACATACAGACATTGAAAGAGCAAAAACAGAATCCCCATTTAAATCAACAATTGCTCATGGATACCTTACTGTATCTGTTTTACCACATCTTTGGTTTCAGATATTAGAAGTAAAAAACATCAAAATGCTTGTTAATTATGGTATTGAAAAACTAAAATTTAATCAACCAGTATTAGTAAACGATGAAGTAAGAGTTACTACAAAATTAAAAAATATTTCAAACCTTAGAGGTATAACTAAAGCCGAAATAAATGCAAGACTGGAAATAAAAGGTAATTCTAAACCAGCCTACGATGCAACAATTATCTTTCTTTATCATTTTGAATAAAAGCTTATGAGTTTAAAACATCTCTTATTTTCGACAACAATATCCTTAATTGCGTTATCATTAGTAGCTCAAACTCGATATGTCGAGCGTCAAGATCCATATTTGCAATTTGTTAATAGTACACCTATAAACTGCGATTTTCCTCCTAATACAAAAACCGTTATTTTAGAAGAAACTTATCTTAAAACAGAAACAAATTATGTTAAAAATCTTGACGAATTTGGAAGAGTTTATGAGTTTCACACAGAATCTCAAAATAGCAAGGAGCATATCACATATACTTGTGGTTATGGTAAAAACAAAGCAAGCACTGGAACATACACAGTTTATTCATCCACCGATAAAATAGATTTCGTAATTAATCACGAAAATAATGAAGTGGGAAAACCGATTAGGCAAATAACCAAAGACGGAAAAGGAAAACAAATCGAAAAAGTAATATGGCAGTATAATGATGCAGAAAAAATCGTAAATTCAAAAATCCTTAAAGGAGATAAAGAAGAATTAGTTAATGAATGGCAATATTCTTATGATAATGAAGGGAATCTTGAAAAGATAGTCCTTATTGATTCTAAAGGACGTACAGAACATGATTGGCTTTATAATTGCGAAGAGGAAAAAAAATCGGTAACCAAAATAAAAGCTACAACTCAAATATGCTCGTGGAATGGGGAAGACGGCGAGTATTATACGGTTAATGAACAATTGTTTGATGAAAAAGGCGGATACACGCATCATATATGGAGATATTCAAAAAAGGACTCTACAATTTGTGCATATCTAATTTATGACGAAACAAAAAAATTGGTTTTAAAAGAAGAATACGACCATGACTACAAAAAACCCCTTATGATTAAAAAATATAATAAAGGTAATGTTGATAACAAAGGTGTTTATAAATATACTGATGAACTAATGACTAATTATTCAGAGTATGATGCCAAAAATATTTTGATTAAGCACCATTTATATATTTATAATGATGAAGGTTTTATGACACGTGCAAGAATTTATGATGACAAGAATAAAAATGAGACTACTATTGTAATTAAACATAGATAACTAAAACTTTAAATATGGTACTATGAGACTACTCCGAAAAGTCAATTCCACTCATTTCCGCCCCTAAATCCCCTTAAAGCAAACGACGGAGAAAACTACTACCGTATTATTGTTGATAATAACGGAAAACTTTATACCGAACAAGTGAATATCAAATAACACAATTTTTATTTTTTCCCCCCTCTCAAAAAAAGCCATAAACTTTTCAAGTTTTTTCTAACCCGAAACCAAAGCTACCTAAGCTAAGGCGGTTCCCAATGGAGATGCTTTTCGGTCAGGCTACGCCTTCCCTCTAAGCATCTCCATTGGGAAATAATTATTAGGAAAAGTATAAGACAATAAATTAATGAATAAATATATAACAAATATATACCTTTGCCAAATGGCACAAAGATAAATCCGAGTGAGCCAAGGTACAATCTGAAAATACAAATTGTGGCAATTATTTAACTCGAAGACAAGATTGTGCAATCATTATAAGCTTGAGCTTAACTACTGTTGTATAAACTGATATGTAATTTTACCGTACTCTGTTTTACCTCCGGCAGCAGTTGTAAACTTTGAGTTTAAGGCAGCATTTCGGGCAGCATTGCTAATACAAGAGCCATCGCCAGTTGATTTCACCGATGCAACATTAGCTGATTTTACACGTCCGTCAGTGTCGATGCTTATATTTATTACAACACTTCCGCCATGTCGGCAGGTAAAGACAGGAACTTCAATATATGTTTTTCCTCGTTTCGGATTATCAAGTTCAACAAAAACTAAAGCAGGACCTGCATACGATTCGTTTAATCTATTATTCTCTGATGATGGTTCAGTTTTGTTATCTGCAGCACTATTTTCTTCTAAATAATCTTCGTAGCTTGTATTCATCATTTTTTCATAATCCTCACCATACTTTTCTCGCAACATCTCTGCTTCGTACATTGCTTTTAACTCTTCTTGAGACATCGCTTGCAACTCCTCGGGAGAGGCTCCTCCACGATAATTACTTCCTACATTCCTAATTTCATTTAGATATTGTTCAATATTAACATCGCCATATTTTTCCTCCATCTCAGTTTTTTCCTTCTCAATTTCATCAAAATACTCAGGCTCAATTAACATATATGTTTCTTGATATTGTACCTTAGTCTTAATACCAGAAGCCATAACAATAATAACTATTATTAAATGAAAAATAAGAGTACCTAAAATTCCGTTTATATTTCGTTTAAAAAATTCCAATTTTATTCTTTTATGCAAAATTAGTTATAATTTAGAAACTTATTGATGCAAAATGCTTAAAAAATCAACATCTAAATGGTGATAAAAACTGCTTTTAAAATTTATTGTTTATATTTTGACTAAATACAGATTGTTTTACTGTTTACCCAAATCTTTTTTCAAATAGTGCATATTCTTTATTTTTCAAGTTATTCAGCAGCATAAGTATTTTTCGAGTTATCATTACCATAACTGTTTTTCAAATTACTCAAAAAACGACCTTTACTCAAAGAAACACCAATTATTGAGAGCATATATTTACTTTTTTACCAAAAATGTTTGATTTTCAGAAAAAAAGACTACTTTTGCACCTCAATTTTAATTATATATAATGTCTAACTAAATTAAAGAAAAACAAATTATTAACGAAATGACAGAAAACGACAAAAATGAAGAGGTTTTAAACGAAGATGTTCAAAACCCTCAAGTTTCTGAAACTCAAAAAGAAACTCAAAAAGAAAAAGCCGAAGAGGTAAAAGCTGAAGAAACTCCAGTAAAAGAAGAAAAAACCGAAGAGTTAAAAGCTGAAGAAACTCCAGCAAAAGAAGAGAAAACCGAAGAGGTAAAAGCTGAAGAAACTCCAGTAAAAGAAGAAAAAATCGAGGAAGTAAAAGCTGAGAAAACCTCCGAAAGCAAACCCCAAACCTCAAACAAAGAAGAAATTAAGCCACTTGACGATTTTAACTGGGATTTGATTGGTAAAAAAGATGATACTTACTCACAAGATGAACGAGCCAAATTAGAAGATGTATATAATAATACTTTTAAGCTTGTTATGGAAGGTGAAGTTGTTGACGGGACAATTGTTGCTTTTAATAAAAGAGAAGTTGTAGTAAACATTGGTTACAAATCTGAAGGTATTATTAATGCAAACGAATTTCGCAATCAAGAGGAAATAAAAGTAGGAGATGTAGTTGATGTGTATGTTGAAAACATGGAAAGCATTGACGGACAGTTAATTCTTTCTCATAAAAAAGCACAATCACTTAAATCTTGGGAGCGTGTTAATGTTGCTCACGATAAAGATGAGATTGTTAATGGTTACATTAAATGCCGTACAAAAGGTGGTATGATCGTTGACATATTTGGAATCGAAGCTTTCTTGCCAGGTTCACAAATTGATGTTAAACCCATTAGAGATTATGACATTTATGTAGGTAAAACAATGGAATTCAAAGTTGTTAAAATCAATGAGGAATTTAAAAACGTTGTTGTATCACATAAAGCACTTATCGAAGCCGAACTCGAAGAGCAGAAAAAACATATTATTTCAAAACTTGAAAAAGGTCAAGTACTCGAGGGAACAGTGAAAAATATCACAAGCTATGGTGTATTTATAGACCTTGGTGGTGTTGACGGGCTTATACATATTACTGACTTATCATGGGGTAGAGTTACTCATCCCGAAGAAATCGTTGAACTTGACTCTAAAATTCAAGTTGTTATCCTCGATTTTGATGATGACAAAAAACGTATTGCATTAGGTCTTAAGCAATTAACACCACATCCATGGGATGCTCTTGATGAAAATCTAAAAATTGGAGATAAAGTTAAAGGTAAAGTTGTTGTACTTGCCGATTATGGTGCATTTGTAGAAATAAATACTGGTGTAGAAGGTCTTATTCATGTTAGTGAGATGTCTTGGTCTCAGCACTTACGCTCAGCTCAAGAATTTATGAAAGTAGGAGACGAGGTAGAAGCTGTAATTCTTACCTTAGACCGTGAAGAACGCAAAATGTCACTTGGTATTAAACAATTACACCCAGATCCTTGGGAAAATATTGAAACTAAATATCCTGTTAGTTCTAAACATAAATCGAAAGTGCGTAACTTTACAAACTTTGGCGTATTTGTAGAACTCGAAGAAGGTGTTGACGGACTTGTACATATCTCAGACCTTTCGTGGACTAAAAAAATCAAACACCCAGCAGAATTTACTTCTATTGATGCTGAACTAGAAGTTGTTGTTCTTGAAATAGACAAAGAAAATCGTCGATTAAGTCTTGGACATAAGCAAATAGAAGAAAACCCATGGGAAGTATTTGAAACAATATTTACAGTTGACTCAATACACGAAGGAACAATAATTGAAATGAACGAGAAAGGTTCTATTATCGCTCTTCCGTATGGTGTAGAAGGTTTTGCGACTCCTAAACATCTTGTGAAAGAAGACGGAACTGCTTCAAAAATTGATGAAAAATTGAACTTCAAAGTTGTTGAGTTTAATAAAGATGCTAAGAAAATCTTTGTTTCACACTCGAGAATTCACGAAGATATCAATAAAGCTCAAGCACAAGAAGAAAGAAAAAGCAAAGCTGATACAGGAAAATCGAGAAAACCTAAAAAAACAGGTGATAAAATCGAAAAAACAACTATTGGTGATGTTACTGATTTAGCAGCACTTAAAGAAGAACTGTTACAACAGGAAAAAAAAGATAAAAAAGATAAATAGTGTGTTTTAATTATAAGATTAAAAGCTGTCCGCTTACTAGCGGACAGCTTTTTTAGTAATATTATGGATTTTAAATTAAGAATATTAGGCAGTAGCAGTGCATTACCAACTTCGGAAAGGTTCCCAACCGCACAGGTAGTTCTTTATAATAACGAACCATACCTGATAGATTGTGCAGAAGGTACACAAATGCAAATGCGTAAATATGCTGTGCCTTTTGGAAAACTAAAAAATATTTTTATTTCACACTTACATGGAGATCATTTTTATGGCCTTTTTGGTTTACTATCAAGCTTTAATCTGCTAGGAAGAAAACAAACGTTAAATATATATGCTCCAGATAAACTAAAAGTTATTTATGAAACTGTGCTAAATCTTAATAACGACCAACTAAAATATAAAATCAATTTTGTTGCACTCAAGGACAATGGTAAAAATAAAATATTTGAAAATAAACATATTCAAATATACAGTTTCCCTCTTAAACACAGTAAACCTGTTTGGGGGTTTCTATTTAAAGAGAAACAAAAAGCCCAAAATATAAAAAAAGAAGTCATCAAAGAATATAACCTATCTATAAAACAAATTCTAGCCATAAAAAACGGAAAGGATGTAATTATTGACAATATGGTAATAGAAAACCAACAACTTACCACAACTCCCGCAAAACCTTTGTCTTATGCATTTTGTACAGATACCTTACCAATAAAAGACCTTAATAAATATTTTTGTGGAGTCGATTTACTTTATCATGAGGCTACTTTTGGCTCCGAATTACAACAAATAGCAAGTGAAACAATGCATTCAACCGCCGCTCAAGCTGCTATGATTGCAAAAAAAACAAACGCCAAGAAATTAGTAATTGGACACTTTTCGTCGAGATATAAAACAGTGGAAAAACTATTAAAAGAGGCCAATGAAGTTTTTCCAAATACGATAGAAGCAACAGACGGATTGTTAATAAATATTAAAAAACAAATTGTTGAAAAATAAACTATTTTAATTAGTTAATGCGTACTTCAATTTGTATTTTTGTAAAAAATATATAATAGTGGAAAAACGAAAATTGATATTTATATCAAATGATGATGGGATAGATGCAAAAGGACTTTACAGTCTGATAGAAATTGCAAAAAAATTTGGCGATGTATTTGTAGTTGCACCCGAGGATGGACAATCGGGTATGAGCCACTCAATAAGTCTTGCAAAACCGCTAAGAGTTAGATATTTAAAAAACTCGCCAGAATTAACTATTTGTGCAGTACCTGGTACTCCAGCTGATTGTGTTAAACTTGCAGTAAATCAATTGTTACCTGCAAAACCCGATATAATGCTTTCTGGGATTAATCATGGATCAAATGCTGCCGTAAGTGTAGTATATTCTGGAACAATGGGAGCAGCAATTGAAGCAAGTTTATATGGAATACCATCAATTGGGTTTTCTTTGCTCGACCATTCGCCCGAAGCCGATTTTACAATTCCCGAAAAATTTGCAGCAAAAGTAATTGAGAGTGTGTTAGGAGAGGGGCTACCTTATCAAGTAGCACTTAATATAAACTATCCAAAAATCAACATTTCCGATTTTAAAGGATATCGAATTTGCAAACAAACACCAGGTTTATGGAGCGAAAAGTTCGACAAACGAATAGACCCTTATGGAAGAGAATATTACTGGCTAACAGGTAGCTTTTTAAATGCAGAACCCGATAATGATGAAACCGACGAATGGGCTCTGAAAAATAATTACGCTTCAATAGTTCCTGTAAAAATTGATTTTACTGACTATAATACAATTACCAATCTAAAAAAACGAAATATATAATTATGGAAGTAAGACCAAATATGATTAAAAAGTATAACAAACCTTTTTACGGTTTGTTGGGAGGTATTATTTTACCCGTCATAACATTTCTTATTTATTATGCGTACTCTGCTTTTTCTATAGAAGCAGAACTACCACTATTAGATTTTATTCAAACTATCTATAACAAGGGAGCTTTTACACCAGTATTAAGCCTGTGTGTATTACCAAACCTAATTTTATTCTTTATTTTTAAAAAAACCGATTATTGGTATGCTATGAAAGGACTAATCCTTTCTGTACTAATTTATACAATTCTTGTTTTAATAATTAAATTCATGTAATGAAATATTTTATTCTTGCAGGAGAGGCTTCAGGCGACCTACACGGCTCACACCTAATCCGTGAAATCAAAAAAATTGATAATGATGCGATTTTTTATGGTTGGGGAGGTGATATGATCGAAAACGAAGGCGTAAAAATATTGAAACATATTAGAGAACTCGCTTTTATGGGGTTTGTTGAAGTACTGCAAAATATCCTTACAATAAAAAAAAATTTTAAAACCTGTAAAAAACAAATTAAAGAATTTAATCCTGATGCAGTAATTTTTATCGATTATCCTGGTTTTAATCTCCGAATGGCAAAATGGGTAAAAAAACATCATTACAAATCTTTATATTTTATCTCGCCTAATGTTTGGGCATGGAAAGCATCACGAGTGTATAAAATTAGAGATTACACAGATAGAATGTACACTATTTTACCATTTGAAAAAGAATTTTATGCATCGTACAACATTGATGTCGAGTATTTTGGACATCCACTTGTGGATGTTGTTAATGAACATAAAAAATCTAGTTTCGATAGCTTTTGTGAGCAAAATAATCTTGAAAAAAAACCAATAATTGCCTTAATGGCAGGAAGTCGAAAACAAGAAATAAAACACATGTTGCCAATTATGGTCGAACTTGCACTAGACTTTCCTGATTATCAGTTTATTGTTACTGGTGCTCCTTCAATAGATAAAGATTTTTATCTCCAATTTATTAAAAATAAACCAGTTAAATTACTATCTGGTAAAACTTACGATATATTATCGCACTCAACAGCTGGACTAATAACCTCTGGAACAGCAACCCTAGAAGCAGCTTTATTTAATCTACCACAAATAGTATGTTATAAAGGTGGAGCATTATCTGTAATAATTGCTAGAATTGTTGCTAATGTAAAGTATATTTCATTAGTTAATCTTATACTTGATAAAAATGCTGTTAAAGAACTAATCCAAAAAGACTTAACCAAACAAAACTTAAAACAAGAATTAACAAAAATATTACCTAACGGAGAAAAGTATCAACAGATAAAAGAAAATTACTTATCTTTGAGCAATAAATTAAATCAACCAGGCATTTACAAAAGAATTGCCACTAATATGCTTACTAGAGTCACTAAAAAATAAAGAATGAATAAATTCTTAATGACAATTGTTTTTTGGGGGATGACACTTGCAATGATATCTCAAGAGATTTCTGTTGCCATTTTTTATGACAAAAAACCACAAGGAGTTACAATTACTATTCAAAAAGGAGTTTATTTGGTGTATAATGATTACGAAATTGTTGATACCTTACAAATAGGTAATAATATTAATATCATTAAAGAAGGAGATTATCTAGTATATCGAAATAAAGCTAAAGCCTGGGCAACAAACAAAAATGTTAAAATAGTTAATAGTGGAGATAATGCTGCTTTTTTTATTAATTATTCTGGGTCAATTGAACCTGCACGATGCTACGAAGGTTGGTTAAAAGTAAAATTGCATGATTATAGTATTTTAGCGATTAATTATGTTAATATTGAGGCCTATGTTGCTGCTATAGTCGAAAGATTAGGCACAGGAATGGCTTCCGAAGAGTTTTTTAAAGCACAGACAGTTATGTATAGAACTTTTTGTGTACTAAATTATGAAAAACATAAAAACGAAGGATTTGACCTATGCGATGGAATACATTGTCAAGTTTATAATAATAAAGCAACAAACAGAATTATTATCAATGCATCTAAAAAAACTAGCAATCTAGTAATGGTAAATAAATACCAAAAACTTGTAAATCCAGTTTCCCATCTAAATAGTGGGGGATATACCGCAGCTTCAGAATATGTGTATGGAGTTCCGGAATCTCATTTAAAATCAATAAAAGACGAATTTGCAGATAATGGAAGTAATTATAACTGGAAAATACTTATCCCAGCTGCAGAGTGGCAAACTTATTTAGTAAAAAAAGGCTTGAAATCTGCTGAAAATAAACTTTATAAACAATTGTTAATAATACAACAAGACAAAAGGTTAAAGGAATTTGTAATTGATGACGAAAATATTAGCTTAAATACTATTCGTACAGATTGGGGCTGGCAATCATCTTTTTTTTCAATGAGTCTTGATAAAGGTGTTATTACTGTTACAGGTAAAGGAAGTGGAGCAGGAGTTGGGCTTTCGGTTGAGAGTGCAAAAACGATGGCAAGTAAAGGTTTTACTTATGACAAAATACTTAACTATTATTATAGTAACATTATCATCACAACATTAAATCACATAAATATTTATAGTGAAATGTTAAAAAAGACAAAAAAAGAAAAACCTTTATAAATATACTGCAAGTGTACTGATTTAGTCAATACATCACAACAAAACTAATTTGTTTATTATTTTACACTAAATTCAGAACAACTGACCCAAGCGGATTTATGATGATACCATTTTATACTTTAACGTAAGATTGTTATTAGGAAATTTAGTTTCGGTATCGCTTATTATATATGTGGCGCTTTATGATTATATGATATAAACCTTAGTACATGACAAAAATTCTTAATCAACTGTAAATCAAATACTTATTAACAATGCACTATTAATAAATAATGCTAAAAACTCTTGCACAAAACTCTGGCAATCAATACATTAGATAATAAATAGCAACTTCTAAAACTAATGTATATGACTACCA
>JAQUBO010000129.1 GCA_028686735.1 Bacteroidales bacterium | reverse complement strand
CTTGTTCTCTTGTTCGATTGTTCAATTGTTCAATTGTTCAATTGTTCCATTGTTCAATTGTTCTCTTGTTCAAAAACGTTTTGCTTTTTACAAACATTAACTTAATAAATTGCCTTCGCTACCCCCAGCCCCTGAAGGGGAGTGCCTTCGCTGATGTAAATTACTTTATTTTTTGCTCTTACTTCTTTTGCGATGCACTGCGATGTGCTGCGATGTGCTGAGCTTGTCGAAGTGAGCTTGTCGAAGTGCACTTGTCGAAGTAAGCTTGTCGAAGTAAGCTCGTAAACTCGGTTCTTGCAAAGACTATATAATAACCAATCAAAACAACATTGAACATAGGCTTACTAAACTTGCGACCCCAAAGACAAATGGTATGCTTGAAAGAGCAAATGGAACTATTAAAAGTGAAATTATAAATTTATAAACACAAATAGTTTATTTAAATCAACAAGCTTGTGAAACTTGATAACCTGCGAATAATATTTGTCAATATTAAATAAAAATAATTAGTTTTGTGCTTATGAAACGGAAACGAAAGTTAAAACTAAAGAAAATCCCTTTGTCAGTTAAAATTCTTATTGGCATGTTGTTGGGTGTAGTTTTTGGTCTTGTTGCTATTAATACAGGTCTGGTTAAGTTTACAAGCGACTGGATAGCACCATTAGGTACTATTTTTATAAAGCTTCTTAAACTTATTGCTATTCCTTTGATACTTGTTAGTTTGATTAAGGGCATCTCTGATTTAAAAGATATAACAAGTTTGTCAAAGATGGGATTTAGTACCATTGGACTTTATATACTTACTACTGTGCTTGCTATTTCGATAGGTTTAAGTTTGGCTTATTTGATAAAACCAGGTAATTATTTTCCTGAGGATCAGCAGGAGGTATTGTTTGCAAAATATTCTGAAACAGTTTCTGAAGGACAAAACGTGGTGGCATCTTCTAAGGATGATAGCCCTCTTCAGTTTTTTGTGGATATTGTTCCTGATAACATCTTTTTTTCTGCCACAGATAATTCAATGATGCTTCAGATAATTTTCTTTTCTGTCCTTTTTGGGTTTGCAATTATCTCGCTTCCTCCCGATAAAACTAAAGCAGTGCGTAATGTGGTAAATTCACTAAATGATATTGTCCTTAGAATAATAGAAATAATTATGAATTTTGCTCCTATAGGAGTTTTTGCATTATTAGCATCGGTAATTACTGATGTTGCTGGAGAAAACCCTGCCGATTCGGCTGCTCTTTTTGGTGCATTGGGAATGTATGCTTTAGTTGTTATTGTTGGTTTGTTGTTGGTAGCAGCAGTTATTTATCCAACATTTGCAGCTTTAGTTAGCAAAATGAGGTATTTTAAATTTTTAAAAGGTGTTTTTCCAGCACAACTTCTTGCTTTTAGCACAAGTTCAAGTGCTGCAACATTACCTGTTACCAAAAAATGTGTTGAGGAAAATCTCGGTGTGGATGATGAGGTCAGTAGTTTTGTGTTGCCAATTGGAGCTACGATAAATATGGATGGTACCAGTTTATATCAGGCTGTTGCAGTAGTTTTTATTGCTCAAGTATTTGGTATAGATCTTAGTTTTAACGATATGCTAACAGTTGTATTGACTGCAACTCTTGCCTCGATTGGTTCGGCAGCTGTGCCTGGTGCTGGAATGATTATGCTATTAATTGTTCTTGCGTCAGTTAATATCCCAGCCGAAGGTTTAGCTCTTATTTTTGCTGTTGACCGACCTTTAGATATGCTTAGAACAACAGTAAACGTAACTGGCGATTCGTTGATTTCTGTGATTGTTGATAAATTTGTGATAAAACAGAAAAAGATTTAGTTTTGATTTCTTAAAAATCGGGGTATGGCGCAGTTGGTAGCGTGTTAGGTTCGGGACGTAAAGACCAAAAGTTAGAGTCTTCTCACCCTGAGGCAATATAAACGTCAGTAAAGACCACAAAACAAAACTACAAAATTGATTATCCCTAGCCGTGCATTTACTTCTATTGTTATTATTGGCATAAAATTTAATAGATTTATAAATGAAAGTTTCTTTAATTGTACTGTAAAGATAAATAGTTTAGGTAAAATATTGAGTATTCATTCTTTTTTATTATGGGGAGTTATCGTCTTTTTTAATTCTAACTATTGTATAGTTATTACAGACACCGCAAATTAGCCTTAAAGTTTTTTTAAAAAACTTGTGTTGAACTTATTAGTTAGTTATCTTTGTAGTAATAATTACTACCATAATTAAAAATTTTATGTCAATAATAACAATAGAAGTAAATGCACGCACAAAAGCTGGTAAAGCCTTGCTCGAAATAGCAAAAATATTATCAACCTCTGGTAAAGGTATTTCTATTAGTAAGGTTTCGGATTTGACGGCTAAAGATGAAGCAGAAATATTTTTTGCAAATTCAAAACGTTCGATGTCTGATTCAATATCAAAGTATTTGTAGTGTATAAGCAAAAAGATTTAATAGAAGTAAATTTTTTGTTTCCCGATGGGACATTTAAACCACATATGGCTATTATAATCTCTAATGATGAATTAAGCGAATTTGAAGATTTTTTTATATAGCTTTAATCTCATCAAAAAACCACAACAAAGAATATACTTATGAGCTTGCAGATAAAATGTTAAGTAAACCATTATCAAAACAAAGTTATGTTGTATGTCATATTATTTCTGGTTATACAGAACGAGACGTAATTCGACGAATCGCAAAAGTAAAAGAGCCTTATTTTTCTGAAATAATTAGTAAAATTAAAGCATCAATTTTTTGATAAATACACAAAAAAACATCCGCCAATTGACGAATGTTTTTTGTTTTAAAATGTATGTTTGCCTCAAAGCGAATCTTTATCAAAGTTTTTTCATAGCCTTTAATTAGACCGCATTATTCATACGATTAGCTTTGTGTAGCTGGTAGGCGTCGAAACTTGCAGATATATCCTTATATTTATTCACATTTTTTATTATATTTATAGGTGTTCAAGAGCTAAAGGTTCAAGAGTTTCGCACCGAAGCAGATGCACAAAGATAATTGTAAGCTTTCTCAAAATTTGACTAATAATAAAACCACAAATACCTTGTCAAGCCTCTGACTAACAACTCATTATAAACCAACCAAGAATAATGCGATGAACGGCTTTAGCCCTCACTGAAAGTAATAATGCGGGTTAGTGTCTGTCCATAAAGTCAAGTGTCTGAGCTATAATGTTCGAGTTCAAGGCTTGCGAAGTATTGGTAACAAGGAGTTTACTCCGTCAACTGACGGATGACTGGTTGCCAATGCAAGCATAACGTAGAATTTAGCGAAGCGGTATCACGAACACCGCTAAATTAAAATTCCATTGTGAGTAAATCGGGCATTATAGACGGACATTAATTACTTCTCAGATATTCCGCTGCACTCAAAGCCGCAACAGTTCCATCAGCAACTGCCGTAGTTATCTGTCGATAGCGTTTTGCAATACTGTCGCCAGCGGCAAAAACACCAGGCATTTCTGTTTTCATTTCACTATCAACAATAATTTCTTTATTATCATTTAATTTAAGGATATTGTCAAGTCCTGTTGTGTTAGGTGCGTATCCAATAAAAACAAATATTCCGTCAATAGATTTTTGGTAAACTTCGCCTGTTGGGATATGTTCTATCAAAGCGGTTTTTATAGAGTCGTCTCCTGTTAGTTCTGTAATTTTAGATTCCATAATAAACTCTATTTTGGGGTTCGCCTTTGCTTCTTCTATTACTGTCGGAAACGCTTGAAAATGATCAAATTGATGCACAATTGTTACTTTTGATGCATATCTCGTAAGAGCACCAGCTTCTTCAAGAGCTGAATTGCCACCACCAATTACAATAATTTCTTTATCTGTAAAAAAGTCGCCATCGCAGGTTGCACAATACGAAACTCCGCTTCCTTTGTAGCGTTCTTCACCAGGAACATTAAGATATCGTGGACGTCCACCAGTTGCAAAAATCACTGATTTTCCTTTTACTATTCTTCCGTCTTCGAGTTCAAATGTTTTTATTTCTCCGACAATATCATATTTGGTAATTTTAACATTGCTCATCAATTTGCAACCGAAATCTTTGGCTTGCTTTTTCATTGTATTGGCAAGTATATAACCATTTGTAAGTTCTACACCTGGATAATTGGCAACTTCGTTTGTCATTACGGCTTGCCCTCCATACGACCCCTCATTAAGAATTACAGTTGATAGTTTTCCTCTGGAGCTATAAATTCCGGCTGATAGTCCTGCTGGTCCTCCTCCAATTATTACTACATCATAAATTTTTTCCATTTTCTTGTCTTTTTGTTAATAATAGTTCTGAAATGCTTTGCAAAACGGGACTAATTATTAAAAACGTGAATTAAAATTTTTCGTCTAAAATTTTTGTTATTTGTTGTCTGTTTTGAATACTTGATGTTGCTGACACTGCTTTACCATTCTTGTAATACATTGTAAAAGGTAAACCCATAAAACCTTTACAGCTTGGGTCGTTTCTTATTATTCCTGCCTCTGGGTTGTCAAATGCCATTACTGCAAATTTTATATCTTCTCGTTCTTCTTCAAGTTCTTCCATTATGTCATATACTGGAATACACATTGGTCCCATACGTCCACCACATACCATTAAATTAGGATGTTCGGCTTGCATTTTCTTTAACTCTTCGGCTGTCTCAATTTCGTGTAAATTTGTGTGAAGCATTTTCATATTTTATTGTTTTTAAAGTTTGTAAAATCATTATGCAAATAAAACACTTAAAAGACAAAATTGATTTAAACTTGTAGCTAAAAGAATATAGTAAGGAACATGAAATAGAATAGCTTTTTTGCTGTCAAATGATAGTAAATGTATTTTCATCATATTTTATCTGTAGTTATTATTTTATTATTCTGAAAATAGGCTAACATGAAAATATTGTTGTATTTTTGTATAAATCATTAAATCTATCTATGGAAAACAATAATAGGTTAGAGGATCGTGCTAAGTGTTTTCAAACTTTATATCCTGAAGAGCTTAAATTTATTAGCGATAAGAAGAAACAATTGGATTATTTAAAAGGCGAGCAGATATTTAAACAAGGAGCATTTTCGCCTTATGTAATTTATATTATAGATGGGCTTGTGAAAATATCTTTGCAAACTGGGATTGAAAAGCAAATTAACATTCGTTTGGCTCATTCGGGAGAGTTTTTGGCTTTCTCATCAATATTTGGTGATGATACTTACGCTTATACAGCAACAGCCTTGCGGAATTCGAGTATTTGTATGATTGATAAAGAAGCTTTAAAAAATCTATTGCTCGAAAATGCTGAGTTTTCAATGCGAATAAGTTCTAAAAATTGTAAAAATGAAGCTCGATTTTATGAAATAATTAAGAATATTTCTTACAAGCAGATGCCAGGGAAATTGGCTTCAGCGATAATTTATTTGTCATCCCCCGAATTTGAAGGTGAAAATGTTTTTACGCTACTTACACGTCAAGATCTTGCAGAATTTGCATCAGTTTCTACTGAAAGTACAATAAAACTGTTAAAAGAGTTTGAACAAGAAAAGATAATTGAACTTAAAGCTAAAGATATAATAATTAAAAACCACCAAAGATTGTTAAACATTAGCCGAACATCTTAAAATATGTCTTTTGGTGTAGTATTTGACTCCACAATAGAATGGAAAGATTTTTTACTGTTCACAATTAATTTATTTTAAACAGGTTTTATGTAAATAATTTATTAATTTTGGCAGTTGATAAGCAAAAAAGAGATGAAAAGAATACTATTTATACTTGTTTTAGTTGTGATGCCAGTTATATACTCGTTCTCACAAGTTGAAATTGAAAAATCAGACGAAAAAGTGGTTATTGATGGAAATAAGTATTATTTGCATATTGTTGAAGCTGGGCAGACTCTGTATTCTATTTGCAGAGCCTATGGGGTTACAGAGAAAGACCTTAATGAAGTTAATATTGGCTTGAATTCGCAAATCTTAGTAGATCAAATTATTAGAATCCCTGTGATATATGAGGTGTCTGACGATGGCAAAACCATAAAATATGTTGTTAAACCAGGAGATACCTTGTATTCTTTGTGTCGAAAATATGGAATCACACAAGATGAGTTTTTTGAAATTAATAAAAATGTTAAACCCAATAGAGGTATAAAAGTAGGGCAAGAAATTGTATTTCCTTTAAATGTTATAGAGGAGCAAACAGTTGATGTTGAGAGAGATACTGTAAACTTTTATTATCATACAGTTGAAAAAGGAGAAACATTGTATAGGCTTAGTAGAATGTTTGAGATAACACCTAACGAGATTTTATTAGCAAATCCCGATTTAGATGAAAATACTATTAAGATTGGTAGTGTGATTAAAATTCCTCGTAAAAGTAGAGAGCCACTTACCGACCAACAACGCCTAGTGGATAGTTTAGTTAAACTTGCTTTTTCTGTTGATAGCACAATTGTTACAGGTGAAAATATTTGCGACTCCGTAATGTGGTATAAACAAGGTAAATCATTTACCATTAGCGTTTTGTTGCCATTTGATATTAATGCAAATATGAGAAGTTTATATAATCAGGAGGTGCGAAATAAAGAGCAGAAACTTTATCCGATAACAGAAAAAGTTATTTCTTTTTATTTAGGACTTTTAATTGGGCTTGAGCAATATAAATCTACTGATATTAAGATTGATCTTAAAGTTTATGATATTGGCGATGATAATGCTATTTTAACTGAGATAATTAATAATAATGAGCTAAATAACTCCGATTTGATTATTGGTCCAGCATTTAGAAGTCAAGTGGAATATTTTAACTCGAAATTTAAAAATGATACAGTTAGTATTATTTTGCCATTTGTAACAGATAGTGATATAGTCGAGAAATTTGAAAATAATATTACTTTGCGTACTAACAATGATTTTTTATGCGACAATGTTGCTTATTATGTTGCTAAAAATCCTCAAAATAATTACCTGATTATTCAAGGATCGACCCCAGATCAAATAAAACTTGCTGCAGATTATAAAAATGCAATAGATCTTTTAACCGACACTCTGGATATACAAGTAAATACAATACGTTTTAATGGAAATTCATTGGTGTCGTTGAACTCAATGATCTCTAAAGAAAGAGAAAATGTGTTTATTCTTCCTTTTGCTAATGAAACAGCAACAGTTAAAATTTTTACTGAATTATTCCCTATAAAAAAACAGGAAATAAGTTTTATTGGACCAGAAATCCTATTGAGTTATGAAAGTATAGACCCTAATTATTTTCATAAATTAAAATTTGGGTATTTTACTGATTTGAATATTAATAATACAGATTCCGTAACAAGTATATTTGTAAATAAATATCAAGAGACTTTCTTGTGTACTCCTGATGAATACTCGTTTTTGGCAATGGATGCAGTAAGTTTGATAATTGAAAAACTAGTGCGTCATGGACAGAGGTTCTCAAATTGTTTTAACTGCGGAGAGAAAATGCGAGGTTTGTCTGGAGATTTTTTGTACGACTCAAGACCCAAATATGCTGCTGGTTCTTTCTCAAACTCTTCGGTATATATCTATAAAATTCAAGATGACTTTACTTTTGGACAAGTTTATCCAAAAATGGAAATCATTGTTGATAAGGATGATAAATAGCGTCTGCAAGAACCGAGTTTGTGAGAGTTATTAGACCAGCTTATTTCGACAAGCCATTAGTATCGTAGTCCGATCAGCTTATCTCGATATACGCACTGCGTCGCAATGCATCAAAGCTAAAATTACTGTTCCCCGAGTATTTATAAAAAATAAGCATGATAAACGGCATTACTATCTTTAGTATTTTGTGTTGATTGGTGTGCAGGTGGACAATGGAGCCTAAAATTGTGTTTTAAAAAAACAGTAAAAAAAAACAGTTTCCCACTTATTTTGGTATTAAAAGTATAGCAGATTTTAGTTCTATGATTTTGTATTTGTTTTTTATTAATATCCAAATTATTTTCGTAAAATAAACTTAAAATTATATATAGGCAACCTTTTTGGTTTTTTTCGTCTTGTTTTTAGTGAGAAATTGTTGTTTTTGTTATTAATTGATTATATTCGTCTGTAGAATTAAAAAATAGTTGAGTGTTGTCAATATTTTGTTAGAATAAATATTTGTTTTTTTAATATTTTATTATCATGAAATCTAAAATTTTAGTATGTGCAGTTTTTTTTATTTTGCCATTTTCTATGATTTTTGCTCAAGCTGTTATGGAATTTGTTGATGTAAAAGATGCAGATGGTCTTAAAACTGTTTATTTTCAAGTTAAAGGGCTGGGCGAAGATGATGATGCAAGATTTGAATTGATGACAAGCTTACTTGCAGACCCAAACGTAGAGAAAGGTCGTATTTTTACAAGTTCTTCTTTTAAAACAAGATGCCAGTTGTTTTTGCCTTATGAAATTGGTCCTGAATATATTAGACCAATATTGCAATCGCATGGATACGATTTTGAGTTTAGTTCAGTTTCGCTTGATGGGAAATTGTTGGTGGATAAAGATGCAAGAGCAGCAAGATCTGAATTTTATGCTCCTTCTGAGAATTTTCCAAAATATGTTCGTACTGGAGATAAAGAGTTAGATGCAGAAAATTATCGCATTGCAAAAGAACAGTGGATTGAAAATAATAACCGTAAATACAAAAAGCAAAAAACTAATGGAACTGCCGAATATCCTATAATTATTAGTCAGGAACAATTTGATAGTTATACAGAGGATAAACAGCATAAAATTTTATCTCAGCCAAGTGTTTTTAAAATCAAATAATATTGCCAATTAACTTAACTAGCTATGAAACATTTTTATAATATTCTTTTTTCTGTTTTAATTGCAACATTATTATTGGTTTCCGAAAACATATATGCATGTACGGGTAGTACTTTAGCTGGTAATATTGTTCCAAGTGATAATTGGCAAACATTATCAGGTGTCCAAGCGGGCGATAGATATACTTTTGATATTGTAGCCGGAGAAGTAATCATATTTTCATTTTGTCAGGGCGGAGGGGCATATTCAAATGATCCACGGATAGATTTGCATGATCAAAATGGAACCATGACTTATGATTTTAATGATGACCATTGTGGCTATGGAGCCGAATTAGTATGGGTATGCCCAACTAGTGGTACGTATTCAATTGGGCTATATGAGTTTTCGTGTTTAACCGATGGCACAGCTCTTGGTACAGTAGCTTATAAGAAGTTACCCACACCTACCGAACAAGATTGTCTTGGTGCACGTCCATTATGTAACTCTTTTTCAAACCACCCTCAATCTTATGTGGGTACTGGACATTATTATGATATCTTTAATTTTTATGAGCAATATGGAATGTCAGCAAATGTAAATAATTGTCCAAATTGTTTGGTAACTGGCGAGCGTAATAATGTGTGGTACACTTTTACTGCTCAAACATCTGGCAATCTTGCATTTACAATTACTCCAGTAAATCTTAGTGATGACTATGACTGGGCTTTGTATAGCCTTAATGGTGGTGTTGATTGCTTTGATTTAATTGATTGGGGAGCACATCCGCCAGTAAGTTGTAACTTCTCTTTTGGAGGTAATGGAATTACTGGTCTGGGTGCTGGATCTTCACATTGTATAGGTCCAGATGAAGATAACTTATTTAATGCCACTTTTACTGTTAATCCTGATGAAACTTATGTGTTAACGGTTTCAAATTTTAGTTCAACGCAAGATGGGTATTCTATAAATTTTGGAGCCAGCACGGCAACTATTGTAGATAACTCTACCCCCGAAATGGAGAGTCTTGTTTATGAACCTTATTGTGGATCTTCTTCGTTATCTGTTCAGTTTAGCGAATCGGTTTGGTGCTCAAGTGTTCAACCTGAGGATTTTGAATTAACTGGTCCCGCTGGTACATATTCGATAGATGATGTTTATAGTATAGTTTGTACTTCGGCATCGTCTAATACTTATGCTGGTACTTGGTACGATGATATTTGGACATTACAACTCGGAGATTTGCTTTCTCAGTCGGGCGATTATGTTTTAACTTTAATTGATGGTAGTGTTGAGGATAAGTGTGAAAATGTTAATGAAGAAAATCAGTTAATGTTTACTGTTGTGGGAGTAACTGCTGATGTTGATATTACTGCTGCATCAGGTTGTGCAAGTGGAGATTGCAATGGAGAGATTGCTGTTTCAAATATTACAGGTGGAACGCCGCCTTATGTTGTTGATTGGAGTGGACCGGCAGGATTTACTTCAAATGATTTAATTATATCATCATTATGCAATGGGGTTTATGGTCTTACTGTAACTGACTCCGAAGGAATTTGTGAGTTTGTGGACTCCGTTGAAATGTTAGGTTCACCACCCATAAATCCTACTGTGACAAGCAACTCACCAGTTTGTGCAGGCGAAACTATTGATCTGTTGGCCGATTGTGATGATGGTACAGCTACATATAGTTGGACTGGACCTGATGCTTTTACCTCTTCACTGCAAAACCCTTCAATATCTAACGCAGATATTACTATGTCTGGTACATATATGGTTACAGTTACCGATGCAGCAGGATGTACTGAAACCACCTCAACTGATGTAACAGTATATATATGGGTTGCGGGGCTGTCGAAGTCCAAGTTGGCGCCGCCGTCTGGTTGGGAGGAGGCTTATGTGGTGCGGGCTTCCAGCCTGCCTCTTCCCGTTCCGGCAGAGCCGGACGGTCTCGCCCCGTTGGCGCCTTCGGCGTCAACGGGCATGCAGGCTGGAAGCCCGCACCACATAAAGGCAACGCAGGCTGGAAGCCCGCACCACATAAGTAAAGAAGAAGAGGCAGGCTGGAAGCTCGCACCACATAAGTAAAGAAGAAGAGGCAGGCTGGAAGCCCGCACCACATAAGTTAAGAAGAAGAGGCAGGCTGGAAGCCCGCACCACATAAAGGCAACGCAGGCTGGAAGCCCGCACCACATAGCCAGACCGGCGGCACCAGTTTGGACACCGACAACCCCACCATTGGTCGCGGCTGCACTGCGCCAAGTTGGGTATTGGATATTCCTCTTTTTTCTTCCCGCCAGACCAAGATCGCGCGAGGGGTTACGGGACGCTGCGGAGCGGCTTCGCCTTTTGGGCTTGACGACGCCAAAGGGCGTGTGCCCGTCCATGAAGAGGTG
>JAQUBO010000128.1 GCA_028686735.1 Bacteroidales bacterium | reverse complement strand
GCCACCATGCTCATAGCCGATTCTATTGTAAAAGCATTTAAGTCAACCATTTTCCCTTCGGCAATAGTTTTGACATGCTCCCAGGAAATTGCTGCAACTTTATTTCTATTAGGTTCTGCTGAGCCTTTTTTTAGTTTTGCCATTTCCAATAGTTGTACAGCTACCGGTGGAGTCTTTACGATAAAATCAAAAGATTTATCACTATAAAAAGTGATAATAACAGGTAATACTTTTCCTGCTAACTCCTGTGTTCTGCCATTAAATTGTTTACAGAACTCCATTATGTTTAAGCCTTTCGATCCTAATGCCGGCCCTACCGGTGGAGACGGATTTGCGGCACCTCCTTTAATTTGTAGTTTAATAAAACCACCAATTTGTTTTGCCATAAACTTTGTTTCTTTTAAAATAAAGATTACTCTTTTTCTACTTGCATAAATCTAAGCTCTAAAGGTGTCCTTCTTCCAAATATCTTAACCATTACCTTTAGTTTTCTCTTTTCATCATACACTTCTTCAATCACACCACTAAACCCATTAAACGGTCCGTCAATAACCTTTACTGGTTCGCCGACATAAAATGGAACGTTAATCTCTTCACCACTTTGAGCTAACTCATCAACTTTTCCAAGTATTCTAGCTACCTCATCTTTTCTTAGGGGTGTGGCTTTTCCATCTTTGGTTCCCAAAAAACCTATAACTCCAGTTACACCACGAATAATGTGCTCTACTTCACCGTCTAGAACAGCATTAATTAAAATGTAACCTGGAAAGAAATTTCTTTCTTTATGCACAGGTTTTCCGTTTCTTACCTGATAGACTTTTTCAGTTGGTATAAGCACCTGAGGTATTTGTTCAGCAAGCCCGTACCTCTCAATTTCACTTTCGAGATATTCTTTCACTTTCTTTTCTTTACCACTAAGGGCGCGAACAACATACCACTTTTTTTGTATTTCTGCCATATCCAACTAAAAAAATTTTGGTTTAATAAAACAAGCCGTAAACGATTTTTAGAACTTCTTTAAACGTAAAGTCCATTAAAAATACAACAACGGCAAATATTAAGGAAGCAACCATTACTACAACGGCACTATTCTGAAGTTCTGACCACTTAGGCCAAGTAACTTTATGAACCAACTCATTGTAGGTTTCTAAGAAATATGTTTTAATCTTATTCATCTCTTAATTATTGTCTTTGTGCACGGGAGGAGCGACTCGAACGCCCGACACCTAGTTTTGGAGACTAGTGCTCTGCCAACTGAGCTACACCCGTAAATAAGCAAGTAAGCTGTCTAAAAGACATCTCACTTACTTATATTATATTATTATTACTCAACAATTTCAATAATTTGTCCAGCACCTACAGTTCTACCACCTTCACGAATTGCAAAACGTAGTCCAACATTACAAGCAACAGGATAAATCAATTCTACTGATATTGTAACATTATCACCAGGCATAACCATTTGTACTCCTTCAGGAAGTTGGATTTCACCAGTGATATCCAATGTTCTTAAGAAGAACTGAGGACGATAATTATTATGAAATGGAGTATGACGTCCACCCTCTTCTTTTTTCAAGACATATATTTCAGCCTTAAATTTAGTGTGAGGTTTAATTGTTCCAGGAGCAGCAATAACCTGTCCTCTTTTAATTTCATTTTTATCAACACCACGTAGCAATAAACCAACATTATCACCAGCTTCACCTCTATCAAGAATTTTACGGAACATTTCAACTCCAGTAACAACTGTTTTACGTGCATCTGCACCTAACCCAATAATATGAACTTCGTTTCCAGTGTTTATGACACCTGTTTCTATTCTACCAGTAGCAACAGTTCCACGTCCTGTAATTGAGAATACATCCTCAACAGGCATTACAAATGGTTTTTCATTATCACGTGGAGGAATAGGAATCCATGAATCAACAGCATCCATAAGTTCCATTACTTTATCTTCCCATTTCTCTTCACCATTAAGAGCACCAAGAGCCGAACCTTGAATAACAGGACCTTCATCACCGTCAAATTCATAAAAGCTCAATAATTCTCTCACTTCCATTTCAACTAGCTCTAATAATTCCTCATCATCAACTAAGTCAACTTTATTAAGGAAAACAACAATTCTAGGTACATTTACCTGACGAGCGAGAAGGATATGCTCACGTGTTTGTGGCATAGGCCCATCAGTTCCAGCAACAACAAGAATAGCACCGTCCATTTGAGCAGCACCAGTTACCATATTTTTAACGTAATCTGCGTGTCCAGGACAATCAACGTGTGCGTAATGACGAGTTGCAGTCTGATACTCAACGTGCGAAGTGTTAATAGTTATTCCTCTTTCTTTTTCTTCAGGAGCATTGTCAATAGAGTCGAAATCCATAATAGCAGACAATCCTTTTTTTGCCAACACATTAGTAATGGCAGAAGTCAAGGTAGTCTTACCATGGTCAACGTGTCCAATGGTACCAATATTTACATGCGCTTTCGACCTGTCAAATTTTTCTTTAGCCATGGCTTAAAATATTTATTTATTAATAATTAAAACTTAAATTTATTCCAAATAAAAACTGAGCCAATGATGGGAATTGAACCCATGACCTCTTCCTTACCAAGGAAGTACTCTACCCCTGAGCTACATTGGCACCTATTGAGCGGGAAACGAGACTCGAACTCGCGACCCTCAGCTTGGAAGGCTGATGCTCTACCAACTGAGCTATTCCCGCATCCTTAGTAGTGGGGAGAGAAGGATTCGAACCTCCGAAGTCGAAAGACAACAGATTTACAGTCTGCTCCAGTTGGCCACTTTGGTATCTCCCCCTATTTTTTATTTTATTGGAGCCGATGGACGGACTCGAACCGCCGACCGGCTGATTACAAATCAGCTGCTCTACCAACTGAGCTACATCGGCCAAAAAATAATTCATACATTTTAAAGAACATAAATCCCTTTCGCAAAAGGTTTGCAAATGTATGAATTATTTATTTACTTACAAAAAAAACTTTGTCTTTTTTTTATTTTTTTTTATTCGCGTTGTTTTTCTTTGAATTTTTTGAGCTGACGCCTTAGTGCAACTGTAACACTATCAATAGACTCTTCGAAAGATTTACTTTGTTTTTTTGCGAAAATAGCAGCCCCATGTGGAATATCAATATTAATCTCGGCAATTTTATTGCCATTTTTTACCGAATTATCAATTTTTAAAACCACTTCTGCATTTAAAATATCGTCTGCAACCTGACTAAGCTTTCCAACTTTCGCTTCAATGTAGTCAATTAATTTTTTATCTGCATCAAATTTAACCGATTGAATTTTTATATTCATATTTACTCCTTTCTTTATGCTCGTGGATGAGCTTGTTTATAAACATCTTTAATTTTCCCGAATGTATTGTGTGTGTAAACTTGAGTAGCTGCTAAATTAGCATGACCCAAAAGTTCTTTTATCGCATTCAAATCGGCACCATGATTTAACATGTGCGTTGCAAATGTATGTCTTAGTACATGAGGACTTTTTTTATCTATCACAGTAACTTTACTCAAATAGTGTACGACTTTTAAATAAACAAATTTTGAGTACATTTTATTGCCTTTATCAGTAACAAATAACCAATTCTCTTTTGACACTCCAAATCCCCGTTCGGATTTTTTATCAATATAATTCTTATATATATTAATGGTATAGGAATTTAGCGGACAAACTCTTTCCTTATTTCTTTTACCCAAAATTTTTACTGTTAAGTCAGAAAAACTAATGTCAACATGCTTAATATTTATCAACTCCGATAATCTCATTCCAGTATTATAAAACATCTCTATTATAAATCTATCTCTAACACCACTAAAGTCATCTGTATAAACATCGCTTGCCTCTAATTTGTTCATTTGATTTTCCTGCACAAACTCAGGAAGTCGTTTCTTGTTTTTTGGACTAATAATTTTAGCCATTGGATCATCATCAATAATATTTTGTTTTCTTAAATATTTAAGAAATGACTTTAGACACGATAATTTGCGATTTATTGTTCTTGCAGAAATATTATTTAGGGATAATTCCACAATCCACAAGCGTATATTTTGGTAATTTAAACAAGCAACATCATCTTTTTCGGAACAAGAGCAATGCTCATAAACAAAACTACGAAACTGATTAAGGTCAGTTTCGTATGATTTTATAGTATGTATTGAATATCTCTTTTCGTACTTGAGGTATTTAATAAAGATTTCAATGTTCATAAATTTTTACGTAATAAGCTTTAGTTTTGTTTTATACGTAAAAAAAACTTTATGGTTACGTAGCCCACAAAAAAAATTAATTATTTTCTGCTTGGCTTTGTAAACGCTGAATATAAACGGCATGTAATGTTTGCTGACGCTTTGTAATAGATGGTTTTTGAAATGCCTGACGGCGTCTCATTTCTTTTACAACTCCCGTTTTTTCAAATTTTCTTTTAAAACGTTTTAAGGCTCTATCAATATTTTCGCCTTCTTTTACTGGTACTATTATCATTTCTTTTTACTATTAAATTATAATATTTTACTGTTTTAAGGGCTGCAAAAGTACACATTATAAAATTACATACAAAATTTTTTTGATAAATAAATAAATTTATCCAAGTTTTGTTATTTTTACCATTACAAACGTATAAATATTATCTTTGCAATCAAAACAACAATATGACTTTAATTAAATCAATTTCGGGGATTAGAGGAACAATTGGCGGAAAACAAAACGACAATTTAACACCTTTTGATATAATGAGATTTACTGTGGCCTATGGACAGTGGATTAAAGAAAACAATAATGATACAAATCTTATAGTTGTAGGGCGAGATGCACGGCCGTCAGGCAAAATTATTGAGAACTTAATTGTTTCCACAATGGCCTCAATGGGTTTTGACGTTTTAAATATAGGGCTTGCTACTACCCCCACCACAGAATATGCGGTAATAAAAGAAAAAGCTGCAGGCGGTATAATTATAACTGCGAGCCATAACCCCATTGAATGGAATGCCCTAAAACTACTCAACTCTAAAGGAGAGTTTTTAACCGCAGAAGATGGAGCTAGACTACTTGAACTAATCACATCCTCTTCACCAGAATTTAGCACAGTGGACAATTTGGGAAAAATCAAAATAGCAAGAGATTATGAAAATTATCATATCGACTCAATATTAAAACTACCGTTAGTAAACAAAAACCTTATTAAAGAAGCTAACTTTAGAATTGCTATTGATTGTGTCAACTCCGTTGGTGGCTTTGCTGTTCCAAAACTACTTAAAGCCCTCGGAGTTAGCGATATTATTAAATTATATTGCACTCCTAATGGGAACTTTCCTCATAACCCTGAACCTATTTCAGAAAATCTCACTGAAATCAGCAAAATCATTAAAGAGCAGGGTGCTGACCTAGGCTTTGCTGTGGATCCTGATGTTGATAGACTTGCAATTATTTGTGAAGACGGCAGTATGTTCGGCGAAGAATATACCCTAGTGGCTGTTGCAGATTACGTATTATCAAAAACTCCCGGAAATACAGTTTCCAATCTATCTTCAACAAGTGCTTTACGAGATATTACAGAAAAATATGGTATGCAATATAAGGCTTCCGCTGTTGGAGAAGTTAATGTTGTTGCTAAAATGAAAGAAACAAATGCAGTTATTGGCGGTGAAGGAAATGGAGGAGTTATTTATCCTAAGTCACATTACGGTAGAGACGCATTAGTTGGCATAGCCTTATTCCTTTCGCTATTGGCAGAAAAAAAACTTAAGGTCTCAGATCTTAAAAAATCATACCCACAATATCATATCTCAAAAAACAAAATTCAGCTTAACAAAAACATCAATGTCGATCAGATTTTAGAATCTCTGGCAAATAAATATAAAAACAGTCCTATACAAACTATTGATGGTTTAAAAATTGAATTCTCCGAAACAAAAGAATGGGTACATCTACGCAAATCAAATACAGAACCAATAATTAGAATTTACTCTGAAAGTTCAAGTGTCGAAACAGCAGAAAAACTAGCACAAAAGATTATCGATGAAATAAATAATCTAATCTAAATAATTATAAAAGCGGGAAACACAGATTAACTATTTCTCCAGTTTTAATGTTACAGTTTCATTTGAAACACTAAATTTATATGTAGCACCAATTATTAAAGATTGATTATTATTTATATGCCCTATTGGAAAGTCAAAACAAACAGGGAAATCATAATCAGAAATATGTTCATGGATAATTTCATAAGCATTTTTACCAAATGGATTTTTATTGTCTTTCATATCAGTAAATGCACCAACCACTAATCCTTTCAAGCTAGCAAGTTTTCCCGAAAGTTTTAAATTAATCATAATTCTATCGAGATGGTACAAGTATTCATTCAAATCTTCAATTACTAAAATTTTATTATTTGTATCAATTTCATAAGGAGTTGCCTGCATACCAAAAATAATTGACAAATTACCGCCAATTAGTTTAGCTTTAGTCTCTCCTACTCTATTTAATATATGAGTTGGGAGCGAATATGAGAGAATATTTTCCTGCAAAACGCTAATCAAACTTAATGCGGAATTTTGTTCTTCGGGTAAGAAAAAAGAATTGGTCATGGGACCATGAATACTCATCATACCAAGTTGGCTAAGTTTTAAATGAAGATGAGTTATATCGCTAAAACCAATCAACCACTTTGGGTGTTTTTGCATTACAGAAAAGTCAAGTTTATCTAAAATTCTTCCTGTACCATATCCTCCACGAGAACACAATATTGCAGCAGCATCTTTATCATCCAAAGCAGCCTGCAATTCTTGTAATCTTATCTCATCAGTAGCCGAATAATTAAAAAATCTTGATGTGCAATTTTCAGAAACTTGTACAATAAATCCTAAAGACTTTAAATCAGAAACACATTTATCTACACTTTCTTTGCTCACTCTCCCAGCAGGACTTGTAATTATTATTTTATCTCCTTTAGTTAAATTATTTGGTTTTATCATCTGTAATAGTTTTGTCCAAATACAAAATTACTATTTATTTGTGGTAGCCCAAAATATCAATATAGGATTAAAACACATTTTGTTATTCAAGTAAGGAAGGAAATTAATCATAGTAGTTTAGAGTTCTTGTTACAAACCGTAATGTTTCCGCAAATAATAACAAGAACACAGTTTATTCGTCAAACCCCTTATTCATATGCGAACCATCGCAAAACGGCTTATTTTTAGAGTGCCCACATCTACATAAATATTTATCTTCGTTAATTTTAAATATTTTCCCATCACTATTTACAAGATCAACACTAGCAGGAATAAACAAAGGGCCATTCTCAGATATTACAAGCTTGGGTTTTTGTTTGATATCTTTTTCCATTTTATTAAAACTATTGTCTTTTATTTTTTTCGGATCATTGTACCACCATGTTAAAGCACTCGTAGGGCATGCTTCCACTGTTTTTATTATTTCGTCTGTTGATGCAGCATTAATTTTAACCCACGGCCTTTCTCTTGGCTTGAATACTTCTGGCAACATTTTAAAACATGTAGTCGCATGGATACATTCACCTGGTTGCCATCTGACTGTAATCTCTCCGTTTGTATATTCTTTAATAACTTTTGCTGCCATCTGTATCAATTTTATTAAAACATAACAAATATAATAATTTTTTGTTGCCTACGTAACTAATAAAAGAATATTAAGCTCTAAAAGACTATAATAAGTCTTGAATTTATATTAGCCTAAATTCAATTATTTTTCAAAAAAACTTATTTCTCTAATAAATGGATTATATCCCTTTGCTTTAAGATTATCGACAGCTACTTGAGCATCTTCGTATGTTTCAAACTCACCTACATAATATCTGTACCACTCATCTGACACGTGTTTTTTAACATCATTAATTTCAGGAAAATAACTAACTGGTCTTTCATTTTTCAATGCAAAAATCTGCATTGTATATTTTTCACCTTCTGTTTTAATAAAACTATTTATGTTAAGATTCTCGCCTTTAGAATTAAACCCATTGGTATTATTTTGTGTCATCAAGTCAAGCTTAAAAGGTCTTACCTCAAGCATACTAACATCACCTTGTTTGTGTACAATAAAAACTGCTCTTCGATTATATTTTCGTCCAACAGGATTATCTGTGCCATCAGGATTAGCATTACTTGCAATTGGATTATCCTCGCCATGTTTTGTGGTAACAATATTATCTGGATTATTTCCTTGTCTAACAAGATAGTCTTTTACAGATTTAGAACGCCGAGACGATAATAAATAGTTGTATTCATTTGTTCCAATCCAATCGGTATGTCCAGCAATTTCGATTTCGGCATTTGGATTATTGTTCATGTAATCTGCAAGCTTATTTAGATTATTAATATATTCGGATTTAATATTATATCTATCGAAATCAAATAAAACATTTTCAACAATTACTTTTTCTTCAAGAATTGTTTGGTGGTCTGAAACTAATAAGTCTTTATCAGTTACCAATTCTGATTGCTCACTTATGTCTGTCTCTGCGTCAGCATAAACAAGATCAGGATAATCTATAGTTAGATTTACCTCAGTAATATCCCATTTTCCGTCATTAGAAGGGACTTGCATTGATTCAGATATTAAATTTGAGTCATTATCATAAGCAGATATTTCATAACTACCAGCGTTTATACTATCTACTACATACATTCCATTTTCATCAACTTTCACATTTGCTATTTCTTCACCAGTATTTTCATCTACAAGTTTAACTCTAACCTGCATTAATTTTTCTGGATTTTCTGGATCAAGACTAATCAATCCAGTTATTGAAGCGATTTGAGGTGCGAGTTCGTCAATCAAGCTAATACAATCGCAGTCACCAACTCCTCTTCTTCTTTTATTATCGTTTACAGGACAAAATGCAAAAACTGGTGTGTTTTCAATAACATAACCCATGTCGTTTCCAGCTGTACTAAATGGATATCCAAGATTTACTGGAGTTCTCCATTTTTGATTTTCTTCATCCTTACTAGAGTAAAAAACATCGAAGCCTCCAATGTTATCATGAGCTTCGGAACTAAAATATAATGCATTGCCATTTCGAGTTACATAAGGCATTTCTTCATGAAATGGAGTGTTTATTTCTGGTCCTGCATTAATAGGTTTTTGCCATTTACCGTCCTGTCCTCTATCACTATACCAAATATCTAAACCTCCTTCGCCACCTTTACGCAAACTAGTAAAATATATTCTTTTCCCATCAGCAGTTATTGTTGCGTGCGACTCCCATTTGCGGGAACTTAAACTATTAACCTTTTTAGCTAATTGATATTTACCATCTTTAAATTTACTAACATAAATATCTCCTTTATCATAATGATCAACAACAAGATACAATTCAGAGCCATCGGAAGTTGCAGTTACAGGTATAAAAGGATCGGATATTTGCAAATCAGCAGTAATGTTTTGAGGGTTAAAAAAAGTACCATCTTCACCCCTTTCGGCCATATAAACGCCGTCAAAAGGTCCTTCACTATATTCAGTATTGTAATTGATATCAGGTGGGAAAACATTGTACTTGCCATTGGTAAAAATTAATCTATTTGCATCCCAACATAGTATCGGACAACGCACATTAGGATCTTGAAGTCCTTCAACAAATATCTTTTCAATATTCATCCGTTTAACATCTATCTCTTCCATTGCATCTGAACAGGATTGAATCTCACGATCAACAAACATTCCTGGAACTGTTTTACTATCCTTTCGAGACATTTTTTGTTTGTAAACATTAAATGCATCAATTGCCTTTTCAAAATCCTCATTTAAACGATACGCTATGCCAAGATAATAATGTGAGACAATTGGAGCTTTATCCTCCTTATACTTATTTTTATATTTTTTATCAACATTATCTGATGCCAATAATAAATATTCAATAGCGGTTACTATATTTTGCTGCTTTTCACTAACTAAGTAACAATATCCAATCTTATAGACATAATTGAAATTCTGCTCATTATCTTCATATAAACTCAAATAAAGTTCAAGAGCTTTATCAAACTCATCGAAAACCAAGTGTTTTTCTGCTTGCTTATATTTTGCTCTATCCGATAAGTCATTACCAGCAAATAAACCTAAATTAAAATTTAGTAATAGCAAAAAAGTTATAATTAATGAATATGTCTTTTTAGAAATCATAATAATTCAATTATTTTAAGTTACAAAAATCTGTATAAACAAAATACACACAAAATTTAAAAAAGCCTTACTTCACAGCAATATTTAACTCTTAATTATTAACACACAATATATAAAAAACATCTTTAGTTTTTAATAAAAACACATCCTCAAAAATATGTTTCGACCTTTATGCCTAACTGCAATTAAAATTACCCTTAAAGTACTTAAGTATTTGAAATCCTTTTCTCAAAGCTCTAATCATAGACGAATAATACCTTGCATACTTAATTACGTCAACTTAACATTATCTTATTTACAATTATCATATTTTCCAATATACCTAGTTAATATTTCAAAGAAACAATAATAAATAATATGATATTCAATAATATTAGAAATTTATACACAACCAACTGTTAACTGTATAACAGAGGAACAGCAATGAGCCACCAAATTATTTAAAATAAAATTAACATCTTAAATTAATCATAATACCTTAAAAAACGCATTTGTCTCTTCTTTTTCTATTTTTGCTCGAACCAGCCTAAATGCCTAACTATTAACAATATAGTCGTTTTTAAGCGGTTACAAACGAATACTAAACGAAAGCAAACGTTTAAAAACCGACTAATAATTCTAAGTCGCCGCATCTTTGCATCGACAATGATTGACAACATTAAACCAATCAAAATTGAAAATTAACTTAAAATTAAAATTATGAATTTAAAAAATCATGTACAACTAATCGGGAATGTAGGAAGCGAACCTCTAATCAAAGAATTTAATAGTGGTAGAAAAATGGCTCGCTTTAGTGTAGCAACAGATAATGTAAAAAAAATTAAAGGAAAATTTGTAAAACACACTCAATGGTACAATGTTACAGTATGGAATAAAGTTGCAGACACCGTACAAACAAATATTAAAATAGGAACAGAGGTAGTCATTCAAGGGCGTGTAGTAAATAATGAATTTCGCGATAAACAAGGAAACCTCAGAAAAATATCAGAAATCATTGCAGAAAGTTTAATGTACAGAAACATCAATAGTAAAATTAAAGAAAAC
>JAQUBO010000372.1 GCA_028686735.1 Bacteroidales bacterium | reverse complement strand
CCAAGGACACATTCTCCTGCCATGCCTGCTTCAATATACATATCAGGGAACTCTTTCCTAAGAGCCTCGATTGCATGGAGTGTACCATACATGTCACCGTCGCCTGCTGCACCGGTTGTGTCGAAGTTGACCCCATCGGCACCGGAGGCAAAGAGTTTCTGCATGACCCAGACCGTGTCTCTTGTAAGGTGTTCGGCAGCATGTTCCATTGATTCCCAGGCTTCCTGAATCTTAAAAGCCTTCATAAGGTCACCAGGATTCTCGAAAGGCCCATCAGGAGTATAATACAGTCCCATGTTTGGCATTGCGCCGTAAAACAGTGGAACAATCATGTTCTGCTGACAGACTTCCATTGCCTGACATTCATTTGATACGACAGGCTTGACAGGCTTGAAACTGTAATCAATATGCCCGAGTTCCATTGTGTCAGCACCAAAAGCACGCTCGTGAGTCATGCAGCCTACAAGGCGACTGGAAGGAATACCGACACCACTGTTGCCCTGGTCACCGTCAAGTCTGATTGTGCCGATGTCGTGTGTTACAGGAATTTCCATGCCCTGTTCGACACTAACAGCCTTGCCTGGCATCATAAGGATCTCTGCAAGCTTGTCCATTTCATTGCCATTCAGAGCAGAAATCTCACCAAGATCGGCAGCATTTGCAGTTCCGGCTTCGATCTCTGCAATTATCTTTTCTTTGGTAAGGTAGACACGTTTACCGTCTCCCATACGCAAAGCGTATTCAGTTGCCATTTTTATCCTCCGTTCAATTTGTCTTTAATTCAGATTTCGAAAAACTATATTCTGGGGTTCAAAATTGGGATACAAAGTTTCTGGCTTGCCAGAGAGCTATTATCGCCAGAATAAGGACCAAAACCATCCACAGTATCTTTGCTTCCGGTATGAAGGAATCTGCCCAATATGCATTATAAGCTGCTAGAGCCACTGCTGTTTGCGTCATATTTTCTATCCTCCATTGAATCAAACATATCTGAGGCAGGCATCAGAACCTCGAACTCTGCCGAAGTCTGTGATCACGTACCTGTGCAGAAGGAAGCCTTTTTTATAGATTCCCTCTTCGTCGATTTTCTGCTCCACATCCTTCAGCATTCCTCCGGAAGCCAGTTCCAGGATGTCAAAGTTGATGCTGTCCCTATAGAAATCACTCTTCATGCCATATTCTTCCTGGATCTGAGGAACTATCTCATAATTCCAATGTTCTTTTCCATCCAGCAAGATTTCCAGAATCCTGAATTTAATAGGACGATTTCCGCTCATTTCACTCACCTCTCAGAGTTTCAAGTGCACTTGTGTCTTCTGTAAACATAACGAAACTACCAATAACACAGAGAGTGCCTCCGACAAGGATGGTCCACTGTGGGACATCCCCGAAGAAGAGGAAAATGAAAATGATAGCAAATAGCCCGTAGAGGTTTCCTATACCCTGGCCTCTTCCAACCCCGATCAGCGGGAAGGACTTGTACCAGCAGACATAACAGAAACCAAACGTAATCCCTGCAAAGATAAGGACAAGCAGGGTCAGGGGTTCAAAGGCCTGAAGTGCAAAGGAATACATCGGGTAGCCGAAAATTGCGAGTATCGGAACAATAATAACCCACCAGATCAGGTTTTCACCTACGAACCTGAGGGTCAGCCCTACGTCCGGCTCTGAAATGTCAAGTCCCTTACCTGCGATTGCACCTTCAATACCCCAGCCGGCAGCAGCCATCAAGCCACCGAGATATCCGATCCACTGGACGTTTCCTGAAGAAAGCTCGGTCAGAAGCCCGCCACCGAAGATCGTAATGCCCCCTAAAATGATGACTCCTATACCCATTGCCGCTCTTTTAGAGATCTTTTCTCCATACCAGTAGTAAGCAAGAATCGAGCCCACCACAGGGTAAAGAAGAGCTGCAACAGCTGCGAATGCTCCACCAATAAAGCCCATAGCAATGAAAGAACCGAGAATTGCCATCGGCCCTCCAAAGATAGAGGCAAGGAAGAACCACTTGGAACATGGGTGGAATTCCTTAATTGTCCGGACAAGTTCCCCGTATTTGCCAAGCACTCCATTCCAGAGCATAAGCGCCAGCATGACAGTAAGAGCGTTGAAGGCCGTAATAAGAATAGCCGTTACAACAAGAGCTGTGCCGTCACCTCCGGTTTTCGCAACAGTATTATACATTTCATCAAAGGGGTTCAGCACCCACACAACAGTCCCTGGAAGATACCAGATTCCCCAGAACACAGCACAGAAAAGGGCCCACATATACCCTTTACTGATTTTTCTTTTGCTTTCCTGTTTTTTTAAAGCTTTTAAATCCACGGAAAATCCCTCCATTTTTCAGAACGCTGTGGAGTTCCCTCAGGACGTAATCTCCAGTCCATCTCCACAACCTGAAAGTGCAGCCCAAAAACTCCTTTTGCGGCTTTCACACCCTGGGAATATGTTTCAAGTTCTTTTTAGATTCAAACTTCTTTTCAACTGCTGTTTTTAGCTGCTTGTTTTTAGCTGCTTTAGCTGCTTTAGCTGCTTGTTTTTAGCTGCTTTCAACTGCTGTTTTTAGCTGCTTTAGCTGCTTGTTTTTAGCAGCTTTCAACTGCTGTTTTTAGCTGCTTTAGCTGCTTGTTTTTAGCTGCTTTCTACTGCTGTTTTTAGCTGTTTTTGAGACTTCATCTAAGTTTTCCTTTTTTACAAT
>JAQUBO010000371.1 GCA_028686735.1 Bacteroidales bacterium | reverse complement strand
TATTGAAAAATGGTTTAAAATTAATCCGAAATTATTTAAAGAAAATCCTTTGCAGTTTAAAAATAAAGTTTTATCTTTACTACTAATTAATACAAGTTATCATAAACAACCTTGTGAAACTTGACAAATACGCATTTATTGTTTATCAAAAATTGCTGTAACAGAGTGTTTCCCGTTTGATGCTGAAACTTTGGTTTTTAAGGTTGCCAATAAAATGTTTGCTCTTTCGGCATTGGAGAAACCTGCTAATATTATTCTTAAGTGTGATCCAGAAAGGGCTTTGCAATTACGTGAAACTTACTCCGAAATTGAAGGGGCTCACCACATGAATAAAAAAATGTGGAATCAAATTGCATTGCAGGGTAATGTGCCCGATAAATTAATAATTGAACTTATTGACCATTCTTATGATTTGGTTGTTAGTAAGTTACCAAAAAAACATAGACTAGCACTTGGGCTATAAAAGTAATTAACGTATGGGAGGCTCTCAGACGTTTTCGAATATCTCTTTAACAACGGGGCAGGTCTCAATGTTTTTTACGCAAACTGATAATATACTTTTAATGTTTTTTTGATTTGTATGTGGATATTCGCGGCAGGCTTTTGGTCGAGATTTGTAAACCATACAATAGTTATCATCCATTAAAAAAGGACATGGCATCGTTTTAAAAATATAGTCTTTGTCTTCATCAATTTTTAAATATTGCCTAATGAAGTCTGATGTTTTTAGTTTAAGGTGTGTTGATAAGCGTGTAATGTCAACGTCTGTTAAGCGTGGTCCTAAACTGCGACAGCAATTTGCACATTCTAGACAATCTATGTGCTCAAATGCTTGTTCATGCAATTCGAGAAATATTGCGTCTAGTTCTTTAGGTTTAATTTTCCTAAGACGTTTTAATAAAGTCGAATAATCATGCGACATGAAATTATTTTTTTACAATTTTATAAGATTGGGAAATTCCTTCGCCTTTAAAACTCATAATGTAAATGCCATTTGCAAATCCTGAAATGTCGATTGCTTGAATATCAGCGTTTTTAGAGTTTATGCTTGTTGTGTAAATTTTTTGTCCTACGCCTGAATAGATATTTACTTCAATTTTTCGTTGCAGATTGCTTTTTAGTTGGTAACGTATAATCCCGTCTGTCGGATTAACTACATTTGCATAAAAATCTGGTGTCGAAGACATACTTGATATACTGCTATTATCACCGATCTGAAATTCAGCAACAACTGGTAGGTGATCGCTCATATTGTATAAGGCATTTATTACATCTGAGGGTAATGAAGTGTTTGTTGGATTGATAAGGTTACCATTAAATCTATTTCCATCTTGTCCTACTGCCCAGTAGGTGTCTTCTATATATTTAATATCAGCCGTTCCATCTTTTAAAGTTGAGCTAATTAAAATCCAATCAAATCTATCATCCATTCCACCATACGAGAAGCAAGAGTTGTTAGAGTCGTCTCGGGTTGATTGAGTATGATAATCTTTGAATTCATAATTATTATTCCAATCTCCTAATTTATTAATTGGGTCGTAAAAAGCCAATGATGGATTACTTGGGTTTATCAAGTTTTGAAATGCTGGTTCGGTATTTTTGTAAACATTTAAATCTCCAACAACAATAAAGTTTGTATTGTTTCCAAATGTGGATAAGTAATTCATTAGTTTTGTAATCATAGCGGCTCTGCCAGACTCATCGCTACTACTACTACCAGCCTTTAAGTGCATAACTACAACATAAAAGAATGTTTCTTCTTCTATCTGCAGGCATTTTAATTTGTATATATTAATATCTCGCACATCGGTTTTAACAACAGGTTGAGACATTAGCTGAAATTTATTACTGTCGTAGTATAAGCCATTTATTAGATAGGATCCTGATTGATCGGTAGGAGCAGCAGCCAGCCATTTTATTTCTCCATTTATGTTTAGCGAGTTTCCAAGAATGAAATTTGTCATATAATTGGCATTTGGCCCTTTACCTAGCTCACAAACTGCAATAATATCAGGTTGTTGGTTATTAACAATTGTGGCTAAGTAATCAGCTTTATCTTCATGAGGATTGTTTGTGGAGGTGCAATAGGATGTGTAATTACCAAAATTTAGTAGATTGTATGACATCACTTTAATGTTGCTCTGCGACAAAGCTGAAAATGAAATCAGTACAAGATTAATAATTAATATTTTTAATTTAATTTTCATAATGTTTTTTTACTAAGTGAGCAAGCTCTGTTATATTGATAATTTGGTATTTCAAACTTTGATTACTTTGAAATGTCAAAAAACAATGCAATTAAACCATTTTTTAGTTTGTTTAGCTTAGTTTTAATTGTTTTTATACAAAAATAGATGTAATTATATTGGGTTTTATTAATTCAGGTTGGTTCAACTAGGAATTTAATGGGTTCATTAGTTTATCTGTGGTTGGTGGCCAAACATAAGTCGTGGGGGTACAAAATATTGAATCGGAATTTTTTATTTTACTCTGCAAAATTGTTTAATAATAAGGTAATAAGCTTAGTTATGTAGAGTATTGGAGGGTATTAAGGTTTTAAAAAGATAAGGTTTTATTGTGTTTGACTTTAATTCACAAACCTTATTTTTTTTCAAGCTTAATAGAAAATAGAATAAAATAAAATTGACCTTATTACCTTATTTTTGATGGCTTATTAAAAGCTCTTTAGTATTTCCCGTTTT
>JAQUBO010000127.1 GCA_028686735.1 Bacteroidales bacterium | reverse complement strand
GATCAAGAAACATGGACGAAAAGCGAAAAGCATTTTCAAATTAGGGCTTTCTTATATAGCAAATATGTTGTTAAACTCTAAAAATCAAACAGATATAGATGTTTTTAATTTTTTGTCATGTACTTAGCAAACTTATACATATTTAGTATTTTTCAGTAGCCTCTATCTTATCCATACACCAAGCTATTATTAGAGTGTTTTTTGTCATAAAACAAATTGTTATAAAACAGAATTAATAAATTTACATCAATTTCAATTCAAAATTTGTTATTTTTTTATAAATTTGGCAAATTGTCTAACTATATTTTTATGTTATGTCTTTTATTGTAATTGAAGGTTTAGATGGTGCAGGGAAATCAACTCAGATAGAGTTGTTAAAGCAATACTTGACTAATAAACAAATTAAATTTGAATATATTCATTTCCCGACAACTGATTCGCCAATATTTGGAGATATGATTTCAAGGTTTTTACGTGGTGATTTTGGCAGCCTGAAGCAAGTGCACCCTAATCTTGTTGCTTTACTATTTGCAGGCGATAGATACAATATGGCAAACACGATACGAGATTGGCAATCAGAGGGTAATCTTGTGATTAACGATAGATATGTATATTCTAACATTGGCTTTCAGTGTGCAAAACTTAATAACGAAGAGGAGGCAAACAAACTTTTTGAGTGGATTATTGATTTAGAGTTTAATTACTATAAAATCCCTCAACCAGATTTAAGTATTTTTTTAGATGTCCCTTTTGAGTTTACAAAAACAAAATTAACTCAAACACGCAAAGGAGCTGATAGAGAATATCTGAATGGCAAAACTGATATTCATGAGGCCAATTTAGTGTTTCAAAATGATGTTAGGAATATATATCTTAAAGCCATAAAAAAAGACGCTAATTTCATAAAAATTGATTGCAGCAATAAAGACGGGAATATGCTTGATGCAGAGAGTATATCAAGCATGATAATAAAAGAAATAAACAATAGAAAATTAATTAAAGTATAACGCTAAAAATTTAAAAAGAATGAAATTATTGAGAAATTTTAGTCGTATTTTTGTAGGAATAGTTTTTATTTATTCGGGATTTGTAAAAGTTATTGATCCTCTAGGAACTGCTTATAAATTTGGTGATTATTTTATAGCAATGCACCTTGAGTTTTTAAATAGTATGGCATTAACAATGTCAGTTTTACTTTCGGCAGCTGAATTGATAATAGGGATTGTATTACTATTTAATCTCTTACCAAAAATTTCATCATGGGCAGTATTGTTATTTATGGGATTATTTACACCTCTAACTCTTTGGCTCGCTGTTGCTAATCCAGTTGCAGATTGTGGGTGTTTTGGCGATGCACTAATACTTACTAATTGGCAAACATTTTTTAAAAATATAATTATTCTTGTTTTTGTTGCAATTATATTTATGCAAAGAAAGAGGTTTAAACCTCTTTATAGTCAGTTTTGGCAATGGACTTTAAGCGTAATTATGGGAATTGCCACTTTTGGACTTGCATTTTACTGCTTAGCAAATTTACCTGTAATTGATTTTAGACCCTACCACATTGGAGCAAACATCCAAGAGGGAATGTTAATTCCTGATGAAGAAAAAGACAATATAGATGTATATGAGAGTGTTTTTGTTTATGAAAAAGATGGTAAGCAAAAAGAATTTTTAACAGAAAACTTACCAGATTCAACTTGGACATTTATTGATGCAGAGCATAGGCTTATATCAGAAGGATACCACCCTCCTGTTCATGATTTTAGCATCGAACCAATTTATATCCCAGGCATAAGCCCCGAACCAGCAACTGAATTATATATAAACCTATATGAGGCAGAGTTCGCATTTACAAAAAATGATAAAACAGAGTTTTATACAATAGATATGTTGCCAGATTCAACCTGGACATTTAAAGAGATAATTTATGAGGAAAACTTAGACCCGTATTTGGTGCAGCTAATTTATCTAAGCCCCAACGGTGATGAGGAAAACTTTACAGTTTATACACGTCCAAATGAAGAGTATATTTTTCTTGATGCAGAATATATGTTAGAACAAAATTATCAAGCCATACCTTATGGTGAGGACATATCAGATTTAGTGCTAGATGATAATAACTATTTTTTCTTTTTAGTAATGACACATGTTGACAATGCCAATATTAAAAATCATGACAGAATTAATGAAATTGCTGCATTTAGCGAACAAGCTGGCATGAAATTTTATTGCTTAACAGCCTCTAATGCAGATGATATTACTAAGTTTGTTGAAGAAAATGACCCTGTTTACGATTTTTACAATACAGACCCAATAACCCTTAAAACAATTGTTCGATCAAACCCAGGATTACTACTGCTTAAAAAAGGAACTGTTATTAACAAGTGGGCATGGAGAAACATTCCAGATGTTAATGAAATGCAATCCGAATTACTTGCAAAATCTATAACAGAGCACAATAAAGACAAAAACAACTACCTAAAATTAAGTTATTCTTTAGCTTTATTGTTATTTATGGCAGTATTTCATTTATTCTACACCTGGATGCAGAGAAATAAGTTTATAAATAAAAATTAATAAAAATGAGAAATAAAATTATTGCTGGGAACTGGAAAATGAATACCCTTGTTAACCAAGGTGTACAATTAGCAAGTTCTATAAATGAGTATTTTAGTAATATTAAGCTCGCTCCCCATGTAAAAATAATTATTGGTGTTCCATTTACTCATATTGATGCATGCACAAAATCAGTTGATTTTACAAAAATTGCCATTGCAGCACAAAATTGCTCTCAATACGAAAAAGGAGCTTACACAGGAGAAGTTGCAGCAGATATGATAAAAAGTCTTGGAGCACAATATGTTATTGTTGGTCATAGCGAAAGACGACAAATATTTGGCGAAACAGACAGTATTATAGCACAAAAAATTGCAAACTGTCATAAAAATGCTCTCTTCCCAATTTTGTGTTGTGGAGAAACGGAAGGCGAACGCGATGATGGCTCATATTTTGATGTCGTTAAAAATCAGCTAATAGCAAGCCTAGCCTTAACCGATAAATTTAATATCTTACGAACAGTTATCGCTTATGAACCCGTTTGGGCAATTGGAACTGGAAAAACAGCAAGCCCAGAACAAGCTCAAGAAATGCATGAATATATCCGAAAAGTAATCGCAGAAATATACAACAAAGACATTGCAGACCAAATTTCAATATTATATGGAGGAAGTGTAAAACCAGATAATGCAGCTGAACTATTTTTGAAAGATGATATTGATGGAGGACTAATCGGTGGTGCATCACTAAAAAAAGAAGATTTCATAAAAATTTATCAGGCTATTTAATATGAATTACATAGAATTATGTGTGGAAATACCTAAGCAAAAAGAGTATCTTACAGAAATTCTGATAGCCTTTTTATCTGAACAGGAGTTTGAAAGCTTTATAGAAGCTAAAAATATCCTTAAAGCTTATATCCCTGAAGACCTATACAATAAAAAAGAAACTGAAAACTTGTTAAAGAAACATAATGTAATCTCTCATATCAACAAAATTAAACAGCAAAATTGGAATAAAAAATGGGAAGAAAGCTATAATCCTATTGTTGTAGAAGACAAACTTGCTATTGTAGCTCCATTTCACAAGCAAAACTATAACACAAAATATAAAATTCTTATTGAGCCAAAAATGTCTTTTGGCACAGGACATCACCCAACAACCTACATGATGTCGCAACTAATTTATGAATACCCAATGTCAAAAACAACAATACTTGACATGGGCTGTGGCACTGGAGTATTGGCAATTTATGCCTCAATACTAGGTGCTACATCGATTACTGCTATAGACATTGATGAATGGGCTTTTGAAAATACAATAGAAAACGCTCAGCGAAATAATATATCTAATATAGTTGCAATAAAAGGAGATGTATATAGAATACCTAAACAAAACTTCGATTATATTTTTGCAAATATTAATCTTAATATTCTTAAAAAAGATATTCCAAAATATTCTAAACACATGAACAAAGGAGCTTTCTTATTTTTAAGTGGCTTTTTTGAGAGAGAACTTAATCAGATTACTTCACTTTGTAATGATTTTGGTTTGTTTTTTGTAAAAAGTATTGTAAAAGAAAACTGGATTGCTTGTGTTTTTCATAAGCAAACTTAATTTCTTAATAATTTAAATTACCAAATATTATTACAAAACAATTTCAATTATATAAATTTGATAATATGCAGACTCACCTAATTATTAAAAAGTTTTTTTCGGTTCAACTATTTATATTTATTTCATTAATGGTTTTCTCACAAGCATTCCCTGTTGATAAAGAGAAATTTAGCAAAGTCTATTCACAAGAAGTAGGTTATACCGGCGAAATAAGAAAAAATGGTAAAAGCATGAGTCGGGAATTTAGTAATTTTTGGGAAACAGACAGCTTAACCCCTGACGAAAAAACACAGTTTATAAATACCGCTAACATAATGGCATCAAAGGGTTGTAAAGGATACCCTGATTTTGTAGCATTCGCAGATATAATGTTAAATTTCAATCGAAAAAACATAGACAAAGGTCAGTATGATGATTATGAAAAAGCCCTGATAGAATTATTAAATGATGGCAAGCGACCAAATTTAAAAAACATTTCGGAATATCTTTTAAGGATTGATGCACTATTAGTAAATGACATTGTCTCGAAAACATCCCGAACATTATGGAAAGCCGAAAACAACTCATTTTTAATAGATTATGATAAAGAGATTATAATTATTTTTGATAATATCAACCTTGTTGGATACAAAGGAGTTGACAGTTTAAAAATTTATAAAACAGGTGGAATATACTATCCAATGAAAAACAAATGGGTAGGTAAAGACGGAATTGTTGGTTGGGAACGCGTTAGATATGGCCTTGACAGTATTCAAGCAAAATTAGGACACTACAATATTGATATGCGAAACATGACCTATACTGCCGATTCTGTCGTGTTTACTAATTCGATGTTTTTTAAGCAGCCAATGCTTGGAAAACTCATAGATAAAGCTGGCAATATAGATAATCCATATAAATCCAACTACCCTAAATTTACAAGCTATAATCAACATTTTGAACTCAAGGATATTGTCAAAGGTGTTGACTATGAAGGTGGCTTTAGTATTCATGGCTCAAGTTTTATAGGCAGCGGAACAAAAGATGAACCTGCACGCATAACAATTACAAAAAACGACACTATTTCTTTAGACGCTTTTTCAAAAGCTTTTTACATAGACAATAAAATGATTGTAACAGACAATTGTGCCATTATACTTCGTCTTGCAAAAGACTCTATTTTTCATCCACATTTAACATTTAGGTTTCATAATCAAATTGGTTTGCTCGAATTAATAAGAACCAAAGACGGAATGTCAAAAGTTAACTTCACAAATTCATACCACCAACTAACTATGGACTTTACCTGGATGAAGTGGTTTATTGAAAAGTTTAAAATAGACTTCACGATGATTAAAACTCCTGGAGTACCGAATGAGGCTATGTTTGAATCGACAGATTACTATCGTCTTGAAAAGTATAAAAACATACAAAAACGAGACCCTCAACACCCTTTAGTTGTTATTACTGGTTTTATAAGTTCATGGGCAGGTTACCCTGAGTTTTACCTCGACGATTTAGCTAAGTACATGAAGTATAGCCCTTCACAAGTAGTGCAAATGATATTGTCTTTAGCACATGAAGGTTATCTAAGTTATGATACAGAAACTCAATACATAAAAGTGTTTCCCGAAGCTTGGAAAATGATTGAAGCTCATAGAGGAACAAAAGACTCGGACGTTATGCAATTGTATTCCAAAACTGAAGGGAATACGGCAAATGCAGAATTAAGTCTATTAAATTTTGACCTAAAAATCGATGGAATTCCATCTGTACATCTTTCAGATTCGCAAAATGTAAAGGTTTTCCCAATAGATCGAAAAATCAATATGAAAAGAAATCGATCTTTTACTTTTAATGGAACAATTCAGGCTGGACAATTTTATTTTTATGGAAATAACTTCAAATTTGATTACAATCGTTTTATGATAGAGCTTGTTCAATGTGACTCAATGAAAATGGTTGCAGAAACCGATTATTTAGATGCCGAAGGAAAACCTAAACCTGCAATCGTTAGAAATAACCTTGAACATATTAATGGCGAATTTTTTATTGACGAACCAATGAATAAATCTGGAAAACAAGATTTTCCAGAGTATCCCAAATTTAATTCAAAGGATAAAACCTATGTTTATTATGACAGACAAGATGTGTTTAACCGAGCCTACAAACGAAATAAATTTTACTTTGAAGTTGAGCCTTTTGAACTCGACAGCATAGAAGGATACTCAAGGTCAAACCTTCATTTTGATGGTACGCTTCATTCGGGAGGGATATTCCCCCCAATTAAAGAAACGCTGGTATTACGTAAAAATGACTTTTCGCTCGGATTTAACACTCATACACCTAAGGAAGGATTACCGCTTTATGAAGGAAAAGCTACTTACTATAATGAGATAGATCTTAGCAACGAAGGTTTAAGAGGAGTTGGTAAAATTGACTATCTAAGTTCAAAAATTAATGCAGATTTTCTTATTTTCTTCCTTAACCACATGGAGGGACACTCAGAAGAATTTGCCATTAATCAACAAAAAGCACCTGTAGAATACCCCGAGGTTACTGGTAGAGACAATACATTAAGGTGGAACGTTGAAGAGGATGATTTCTTCATAAAAAAAGATACAGCAGACTTTGATATGTATGAAAATCAAGGAAGATTTGATGGAGATTTAACACTAAAACAAAGTGGACTATATGGCAAGGGAATACTTCATATCACAAAAGCCAAACTTACATCAAATCTATTTCACTTCTCACAAGACATTGTAGATGCCGACACAGCAAATTTTGACTTATACACTATAAATATATTAAATACTGATTTTGAGTCGGATAACGTTAATACTAAAGTCGATTTTACTAAGCGAAAAGGTGAGTTTAAAACAAATGGTGAAAATACGATCTGGAAATTTCCTAAAAATAAATATATCAGCGAAATGAACCAAATGACATGGTATATGGACCAAGAGGAATTAGCAATAAGTGCAGACACAGATGTACTAGAAAAACTTGAGGCAGCAGGCGATGATATTAGTCCAAATGAATGGGAAGACTTATTTCTTGAAGGGCCTAAATTCACATCAGTACACCCACGTCAAGACTCCCTCAATTTTGTTGCCCCTATGGCAAAATATAATTACAAAGAACATATTATATATGCCGAAGGCGTTAAATTTATTAAAGTTGCGGATGCGACTATTTATACAGACGATGGATATATTACAATTGAAAAAGATGCAATTATGCGACCTATCAGTAACGCTAAAATCATTGCAAACTCAACATCAAGATATCATACAATATACAATTCTGTTGTAAGCATATTTAGTAAAAAAGGATATACTGCTTATGGAGATTACGACTACTTAGATAACACTAGATTACCACAAACAATTCATTTCAATAAAATAGGTGTAGATGCCTCGGGACAAACTTATGCAAAAGGAGATATTATTGAACCAGATAATTTTAAACTAAGTTCATTTTATGATTTCCAAGGAGCAGTAAGTTTATATGCAAATCAAAAAAATCTCGAGTTTAATGGCGGTGTTAGAGTTAGATATGAGTGCGATACATCTGCTGCAAATTGGCTAAAATTCAAAAACTTTATCGATCCTGATGAAATTTATATTGCTGTGGACAGTTTGCCTGTTAATATCAACAACTCAAGATTAACTGCAGGTATTTTACTTTCAAACTCTAATAAAATTTATCCGTCATTCCTTGGCAAAAAAAGAAATCAATACGACCAAGAGTTGTTTACTGCTAAAGGATACTTACACTACGATACAAACGAAGGAAGATATATGATAGCTTCAGAAGAAAAGCTAAATGAACCAAGTTTGCCAGGTAACTATTTACACATTCATCGATCAATATGTAATGTGTTTGGAAACGGAAGAGTAAATTTTAGCAAAGACTTTGGGCTATTTAAACCCAATACTATTGGCGATATACTCTATTATCCAGATAGAGACACTACTGAATTTGAACTGTCAATGATACTAGATGCACATTTTAATAAAGATGCAATGCAAAATATGGCAGATCGCTTAAATACTACACAAGGGCTTGTTGGCATTAATCCACGAGATGAAATTTTTGAAAAAGCATTAGTCGAATATCTTGGAACCCAAATAGCTGACGAATGGTTCTCAAATCAGAGTCTTGGAAACTACTCAAAATTACCTAAAGAACTTGCTGATAAATTTGTTTTTACTGAACTATTATTTATTTACTACCCTGAACTTAACTCGTTTATTCATTATGGACCTATTGGCATAGCTAATATAGGCAAAAATCAGGTAAATAAATATGTTTTTGGATTTATAAAATTTGAAAAGTCTAGAAGAGGTGATGTTTTTGAAATATTGCTCGAACCGGGTGCCGAAAATTACTATTATTTTAGATACAATGCAAACACCTTTAGTGCAATATCGTCAGATGAAACTTTTAACCAAATTGTTTACGACACAAAACCTGGACAACGAGAACTAAAACAAGATGGTTTATTTTATCAATATGGTTTGGGCAGCTCAACGTATATGAAAAGATTTAAAAAAGAAATGTATCGCAAATTCAATATTGATGAAGATACTGAATAAACATATATTATACACTTGTTTAATCACAATATCAATGATGCTTGTGGGGGCTTGTGTATCCCCTAAAACTAATGTAAACAATAACCAAACATCAAGCTATAAACATAACTTTTCGTCGATTTATAATCCAGCAGAAACAAACTTGCATCCAGAAATTAAAGTTTTTACTGAATCAGATACCTCGGCAATGGTTTTTTTTAAAATAAATATCGATGAACTTAGTTTAGGGAATAAAAACACAACAGATACTACCTCTGAACTAATTATCAAATACGCTTTACGCAACGTTAATAATTTCGAAATTACAGACTCCGCAGTTATTATTTATAATTTAAATATCAAGATTAATAAGCCTTACTTAGGTAGTTATTTTAGAATAAAGCTTAAACCAAATTCAAAGAATAAACTTATTGTTGGTTTTATTCTCAGAAATAAAAAAGGAGGAAGCAGAATTATTGTAGATATAGATAATTTAAATGACAACCATGCTAATAAATTTTTATTGGAAGAATTAAATTCAAATTCAAAAATAAAATACAATAATTATGTGAATAAAAATAATATTTATCGCATAAGCTCCCAAATGTTTAAGAATACAACAATAAGATTTGAATATTATAAATACTCCGATTGTATTGTTATCCCTCCATATTTTACACCTAAAAGTTCAGATGACATTATTGTACCAGACTCGGTTTTTACATACCGCATAGGAGATACAATCACTTTTGCTAAACATGGTTTCTATGTAATGAAAACATCCCAAAATAAACCTGGTTTTAAGTGTTTTATAAACCCAAGAGACAGTTATCCAGAAATAAGTATTTTATCTGATATGCTTGAACCACTATGCCTATTTGCAACAAACAAGGATATAAAACAAATAAGAAATGCAAAAGACTTAAAAATAGCTATCGACAATTACTGGCTAAGTTTATCTAAGAATCAAAAATTTGCAAAAGAACAAATACGAGTATTTTACAACAGAGTAAGCTTAGCAAACAAGTTTTTTAGTGATTATCGCGAAGGCTGGAAAACTGACAGAGGACTTTTATATGTTATTTTAGGTCCCCCTACAATTGTTAATATTAGTGCAAACGGCGAAGAGTGGTTTTATGGAGAAAACCCTGATGTTGCTGGAGTATTATTTCAATTTGATGAGGTAAATAGCCTATATGCAGAAAAAACAATATTATTACGACGAGACGAACGCTACCAAACAATATGGGCACAAGCTGTAAATACATGGCGAAATGGACGAATTTTCACAATAACTAAAAACTAATTTAATGGATACATTTATTTTTGGAATAAGACCTGTTCTTGAGGCAATTAAATCAGGTAAAGAAATAGACAAACTACTAGTGAGACATCAACTTACAGGTAGTTTAGTTGGTGAACTAATGGCAGAAGTACGAAAACAAAATATAAAAGTACAATATGTACCTACCGAAAAAATTGATAAAATCTCAAAAGGAAATAATCAAGGAGTAGTAGCCTACTTATCTCCTATTAGTTATCATGATACTGAAGATATTGTAATGTCTGTTTTTGAAGCAGGACAGATTCCATTACTGTTAATACTTGATGGGATTACAGATGTACGAAACTTTGGTGCTGTGGCACGTACTGCAGAGTGTCTGGGTGCAGATGCAATTATTATCCCCACAGATAATAGTGTTAGTATTAGCGAAGATGCAATTAAAACTTCGGCAGGTGCCCTATATAATATCCCAATATGTAAAGAAAATAACCTTGTTGATACAATTCTGCTACTACAACAACTAGGCTTATTTGTAATTGCTGCTAGCGAAAAAGCACCAGAATTAGTATATGAAGCCGACTTTAAGCAAGCAATAGCCATAGTTGTTGGTGCCGAAGATAAAGGAGTATCCTCACAAGTCCTTAAACGAGTAAATAAAGTCCTTAAAGTGCCTATGAGCGGAAAAACAGAATCTCTTAATGTGTCAGTTGCGGCAGGCATGTTTATTTATGAGGCTATACGACAAAGAAAACAAAACTAAACACAAAAAAACAATCTACATTTCTTTAGGTAAAAATGAAAAGATTTTTGCGAGTAATTCATCTTCGTGAATTGGTTTTGAAATATAATCATTACAACCAGCAGCAATAGCATTATCATAATCTTCTTTATAAGCATAAGCTGTTTGAGCAATTATTGGGATGCTTGTATTAAATTTGCGTATCTCCCTAGTAGCGGCAAAGCCATCTAATTCAGGCATTTTCATATCCATCAAAACCAATGATATTTCGTCGCCCATCTCATAAACTGTCTTTATAGCGTCTTTCCCATTTTCCACATATATTAACTCAAATTTTTCTGGATTAATGATCTCTGAATAAAAAAGGAAGTTTAACGATTCGTCATCAGCAACAAGTATTTTATATTTCTTGAGCATACGTTTTAATTTATTAAGTGTAAACATATATAAAATATTGTTTAGTGCCAAACTTATAAAGCCATATTATAAATTGTATTACCACCAGTCATCTATGTTTGCA
>JAQUBO010000370.1 GCA_028686735.1 Bacteroidales bacterium | reverse complement strand
CCCCTTGTTATTTTATTGGCTATGATGATTAAATTTGGCGTCTGGGATTTAGGGGCGATTGTTTTACTTTCGCTCGTTGCTTTATGGAGTCTGAGATTAACAGCCAATTTCATTTATACTTTTACCGATTTGTCTTACCAAGACTGGCGTTACACGATGCTTAAAGAAAAGAGTGGTCGCTTTTATCAACTCGTCAATCTTTTTGGTATTCATTTATTTCCGACGCTTGTTGTCTACTCTTGCATTTATCCAATGCTTATTTATGTGGAAAGGGGAGGCAGTTCCTCATTTAGTTTACTAGGCATTATTGGTGTCGTCTTAGCCCTTATTGCCATCATGTTTGAAACACTAGCGGATATTCAAATGCAAAACTTCAGAAGTGTGCCGGAAAATAAAGGTAAAATTATTCGCGTTGGTCTTTGGAAACACAATCGCCATCCTAATTACTTTGGCGAAATACTAATGTGGTGGGGCATCTATGCACTAGTCTTTGCTTTAAATCCCTCTCTTTGGTTTGTCTTTTTTGGCGCTTTGATTAATACTCTTATGTTCATGGTTATATCCATTCCGATGGCCGAAAGACGCTTAGCTACTTATAAACCAGGATTTAGCGATTATTGTGCTGAAACATGGATGGTTGTTCCTTTACCCTTTTCTAAACAAAAACGTAAAGCTGATTAGTTTTTTTGCATCGCGCATTATTATTTATATAATTAAAAGAACAGGGGCATAAAAATGGATTTGAAAACAAGATTGCATGCTTTAGTCGATAAATACGATGCGTTAATCATCTTTTTAGTAATTGAGTGTCTTGCTTTAACAGCTTTTTCTTTAGCAGATGCGAATATTATTTTTCGTTACCTTGGCTTTTTAATCGCCATCGTTTTGATTCCTTTCGCGTTGATGTTTACATCAAAGAAAGAATGGCTTTCTCTTGGCTTGTTTTCCCTTCCGTTAATTATCATCGCCTTTTTGACTGGTTTTTCGACCTTTAGTCGCGGTATGGGCTATGGATCGTTAGATAACTTATCAGTTGTGCTTGGTACTTTGGCTTTTTTCTTTCTCGGTTTTGCTGTTCGCAGAGTTAAAAAGTTCAAAATAGACATCGCCTTACTCACCATTGGAGCGGCGATGGCCTTACTCGTGTTTTTAAGTCTCGTCTATTCGCTTTATCAATATGGTCCGTTTCATGTCGCATTATATGATGGATTGGTTTACTACTACGATGGTCGTCTTTTTGTCGTCAGCGAAGAAACAAAGTGGTTGCTTGGTTTCTCTTTCGTCGAAATATCGACAAATTACGTCACATTATTCGGCACGATGCTTTCGACAGCATTGGCGGGTCTTCTCTACATTTCTCCAAGAAGTGAACCTCGCAAGTTTTATATAACATTAGCGATTGGCTTAGTCGGACTTCTTTCAATCGTTTTACTTCCGAATCTCGAAGCACTATATCTTTTGATTCCTGTTTTAGTATTTGCCCTTTTATACCGTTTTGTGCGGGCAAGGGAAAAAGTCGGAGTCGTTGTTCAATATGTCTTTTTTGCTCTTTTAGGCATCGCGGGCGTCGTTTTGCTAATTGTTGTCCTTAATGCCGCGAATGTTAAATTTTTAAGTGATTTTATCGCTGGCAATTCCCTTTTGAATCGCCTCTTTAATACCAATCGATTTGTGTCGCCTTGGAACGAAGTGCTAAAAGCTACGCTCACTTCCCAAGGCTTCTTTGGCTTCCCACTAACATATATTGATGGGTTATTAGCTAATACTGGCGCCTTTGAATTCGAAATTGTTAAAGAAGGTGGATTTCTGGCTTTTCTTGCCATTATTGCCCTTATCTTATTGGTCATTTTTTCAATGTATCGTTATTCGGCAAAAAGTAAGGATGCCGGCTATATTAAAATAATTATATTAACATTGCTAATTGCTACCTTTTTACATGGTAGTTTCTTATGGGATACTTTCCCGCTTGCGTATAGCGATGACTATTATTTCTCCTTTTTCAGGAGTGCACCTTATTTGCTTATTTTGTTTATCATCGGCTATGCTTATTATCCCCTAAGGGGAATACCATTAATTGATCAAGAGGTGGTGTCGCCACTTGAAAATAACGAAGCGCTATCGACCCCACAATTTGAAAAAGAGGAGGAAATCAAATTATGAACAAAAAATCATTATTTGTTCTCTTAATGGTCTCTTCATTTGTTTTAACCGGATGCATGAATGATGTTTCCGAACTGTATGAAGGCCATGCTTACGATACAGGGCTTTTCCGCGAGAACTATTATTCAACGTGGGATGATAATCTCGTTAATCGCGTCGGTGAAGTCGCAAAAACTTATCAAGTAACTTCCATTAATTCTTTTCAATTAAATAATCAAAGCGATTTAGAAAACCCAAATAATCTTTGGGGCAATGACGCCTATCGAAATGTTGAAGAAGAAGAATTCTATTCACTAGTCGCCGACACTCCTCACGAACATACAGGATATGGCTATGGGCCGAGCAATAACTTAAGCGCGATTGATTCTGCTTTTGCGCGTGGCTTTTTGTCTCGCCTTTATGATGGACGCGTGCACTGTGATGGTGTGACATATGCGCAGACACGGGTTCAAATTGATGAGAAGGGTTACGGAACTTTGTTTCCTAAAGAGTTATCTAGTTATCGCTATTTTGCCCTCGCTCTTAGGGGCGCTGATGAAAGTGAAGCGA
>JAQUBO010000369.1 GCA_028686735.1 Bacteroidales bacterium | reverse complement strand
ATTATCGCTCTTAGAAATATTTATGGTGCTAGTAGCTAAGATAGCCTTTAAGGCTTCATTGGCGGTATTACGGTTCTCACCATTGTCAAAGTAAAAGGTGTATTTACCGATTACCTTAGTACCTCCACTTAAAGTACCGGTAGTCTCACCAGCATTAACAATGGAGTTAAGTTTGGAACCAACAATAGTGGCTGTCTTAGAACTACCAGTACCAGTGGTGGTCTCAGTAATATCTTCACCAGAGCTAGCACCAGTAGCAGTAATTGTAGCAGAAGAAATAGTATACTGAACCGTCTTACCATATCTGGCGGTCGCAGTTTGATCACCACTAACATTCATACCCTTAGCAACTGGAACGATAAACAATGAAGTTGTTTCGTCAGCAGCAAAGGTAATGTCAAATGGATCAAAAACCACGTCACCATTGCTAGATACAGTTTGAGTGGCAACAACAGTATCATCGGCTTTCACCAATTTAACTTCTTTAAGATCTTGACTTTCAGCATTACCGGCTTGAGTTAAAGTCAAAGTATTAACCTTAACAGCTTCATTGGCAGTGGTGAATTTAATTTCACCCAAGTAACGACCAACGTCGCTTCTTGAACCAGCCAATAAAAAGGAATCCTTGTTAGCCTTGGTGTCAGTAGTGACTAAAGCTACATTTAAGGTCCCCTTTTCAACAGCAGTAACAATTCTAGAATCAGTCGAGGTGGTAGAAGGAACAACAGTATCACTACCACCAGCCGATCTGGCAGTCATATCATTATTTGAATCAATGCTCAACGTAAAGTCACTAGCCACTAAATTTGAAGCAAAAGTAGCCTTTACCATCAAGACATATTCTTGACCAGCCAAAACAGTATTATAGGAAGTATTTAGAGAATTGAAAGTGATGGTTTTTGTACTTTCGTTGATCTGATTTGAGACGGTTCTCAAAAGATGACCATTTAACCACAATTCCAATTTAGTGATATTGCTATCATTAAAACCATAAGCCAAAGCACTGCTAGCAGCGGTCAGTTTTAGAGTTTGAATGTTAACACCGTCAGCAGTACCAGCCTTAACTCTAGCCTGATAAACTACCTGATCAGCTGCTCCACCAACAACACTAAGGTTGGTCAAAACAACTGGGCTTAAAGTTAAAGAAGCCTTTTTAACGGTAATAATAGAACCGGAAACGCTGCTTGGAGTGATATCGTCAATATTAGCACCAGAAACGTCACCTTCAATATCCATGGCAGTTCCTACCAATGTTACCTTAAAGGTATTATTTTCAGGCACAATATCTAAGATATCAGCTCTGATTTCAAAAGTCTTGGCAACACCTTTAACTAAGGAAATCTCATCAGACAAAGTTAATTCATGTTTTCCAGAAGAAGTGGCAACTTCTAAATCGTAAACACCACCAGTGGTCTTATCAACCATTTCAACATTTTCCAACAAAGTTGTTGTTGTGGCATTGTTTTCAATATAGAAACCACTACCAGATATTCCATTCAAAGTTGCATTTTCGCCGTTAGACTTTAAAGTCAAAGTGGCTAGGACAACTCGGTCATCACCAGGCTTAACATCTTTGGCTGGAGTAGCAGCTTTATCCATATCAATGGTAAAGTCACCAGTAGTCAAAGTAACAACTGAATCAAGGGCATCATTAAAATCGGTGTTAGAAACAGACAGATTAAATCCATGAGTCTTACCAACAACATTTAAGTCACCTTTATCTTTTAGATACAATTTGATTTTGTCACCAACACCAGTAGTGCCCATGTCACCTCTAACCTCAACAGAAACGGTATCACCCTTTTCTATCTCATAACCATTCAAATTGAAGGTGGCATAACGATCAGCGTAAACACCAGTCGCTTTTTCAGTACCATCAATGAATAGTTTTAAATTAGAAACGATGTCATTCGCATTAGTTCCACCATTATACAAGCTAATGGAGTTCACTAAAGCATTCTCGGTATTATCAGCTTTCAAAGTAAAGTCAGCTAATAAAACATTGTCATCACCAAAACTAGCGTTAGCGGTAACATCTGTACCATCTACAGTAACTCCGCCGACTGAAGACTCAACAGCTGACATGGTGTTGCCAGTAATTGGAAAAGAGCCAGAAACGGTAGCTCCGGAGCAGGTAACATCTGAAGCCTTAGCAATTCCTAATCCATAGCTACCACTGTTAGCGGCAATAGTGGCCTTGACAGTTAAAACCTTGGTAGCACCAGCAGCAATATTAATTGGAGTGGCAAAATTGAACAAGGCTTCTCTGTCAGAATTGACAGACTTGGAAGTACCAACCTTAACACCATTGTCATAGAAAGTCACATCCTTAATATTGGTAGCAGAGCTAAGACCATAAGCAGTCAGCTTGATGCTAGAAACATTAATTTGACCATCATTGGCAGCAGTTAGGTTTAACTTCAAGAATTCAACTGGTGAACCATCAGGAATATTCATTGAAGCTGGGGTATTCGCAGACAAAGCAACAGTCACACCAGAGGCAGTAATCACTGGACCAGTCGCTGAAGCATCTGGATTAGCGAATTCGTTAGCAACGATAGCATTGCCGCCAGCAGTAATAGTATTGCTGATAGTCATGACGTTATCAAAGCTGAAACGATTGGCATTGAAGGCAGCTTCATTAGCAATACTGCGATAATTGGTTCCATCAAAATAATAGACGGAAGCATTACCGGCATTCTTAACTAATGAACCAGCTG
>JAQUBO010000126.1 GCA_028686735.1 Bacteroidales bacterium | reverse complement strand
TTCCGATCTAGTTGTTCATGCTCCATAATAAAATTAACAGCATTTCCTCCCTTGCCACAGCCAAAACATTTGTATATTCCTTTTGCAGGACTTACTGTAAATGAAGGCGTTTTTTCATTATGAAAAGGACATAAGCCCAAAAAGTTACTACCTCTGCGTTTTAGATGAACAAAATCATTAACAACATCCACTATTTCGGCAGCATCAAATATTTTTGAAATGGTTATTGGATCAATCATTAAATCTAGTATTAAACAATAATAAACAATTCATAAAATCGTGATTAATTAAAATATAATGAATACAACACACTAAAACTAAAGACTCCTAAACATCATTCAATAATCATATTTCCTGTACTCTCTATATTACTAACATTCCCAGCTCTATCGACAATATAGAATTTATAAACAATAGTATCTCCACTCAGAGGGTAGTTTTCATTTAAGTCTTTTACAATAATTTCGCCAGTTAATGTTTTATGATTGCCTACAGGAGTAAATTTTGGCACATAATAATTAAGAGGCAAAAGCAATTCTACCGGAGATAATACCCCAGCGACATATCTGTATTTTTCGATAAAGATTGTATTTTGTTGAGGTTGAATTGTATCAAAACCTATATCACCATCACCATCTACAAATAAAAACCTAAGAGTTCCACTTAACACTCTGTTTTGTAATCCATCTAAAGTATCATTAAAAGTAAAATCAATAAATTCTATTTTAGGAATAGGCGAATAGTGTTCTATCCTAAAACACGAGAAACTTATTAATATAACAATAAGTGATAATACTGTTTTCCACGATTTCATACTACAAAAATACTAAAATTTTCTCATAAAAAAAGCTATCTACCAATAGGCAAATAGCTTTTTTGTTTGTTTTAATTATTATTATGCCTGTGCTGTTGGTCCCCCAAAATTCATAGGGATTGGATTCCCTTGTTTATTTGAGTTTACTTTAATAGGACCATTAACAGACTCATACTTTGAAATATTATCCTGCAAAGCATTCATTAATCTTTTAGCATGCTCAGGAGTTAAAATTATTCTTGATTTAACCTTAGCTTTAGGAATACCAGGCATAACTCTTACAAAATCCAATACAAATTCCGAAGATGAGTGAGTTATCACAGCAAGATTTGCATAAACACCTTGTGCTGTTTCTTCGTTAAGTTCAATATTGATTTGGTTCTGTTTATTTTTATCTTCCATTTTAATTATTTTTTAATATTATACTATCTTCTTCAGGTTTTAGTTTCTCCATATATTCAAGTGCAGAGACACGAGTCTTTTGAAACCTACGTTGTCCTGTTCCTGCCGGGATTAGATGTCCAACAATAACGTTTTCTTTTAATCCTTCAAGAGTATCAACTTTAGCTCTAATGGCAGCCTCGTTAAGTACTTTTGTGGTTTCTTGGAAAGAAGCAGCCGACATAAAGCTTTGTGTTTGCAGAGCAGCTCTAGTAATACCTTGCAATATTTGACTTGATGTAGCAGGTAAAGCATCTCTTACCTCAACAAGCTTAAGGTCTCTCCGTTTCAGCATAGAATTCTCATCTCTTAAACGTCGATATGAAACTATTTGACCAGATTTAAAGTTCTCTGAATTACCAGCATCAACAACTACTTTTTTATCGAATAAAGCATCATTTTCTTCTCTAAAATCCCATTTATCAACAATTTGCTTTTCTAAGAATTGTGTATCTCCAGATTCCTCAATAACCACTTTTCTCATCATTTGCCTCACAATAACCTCGAAGTGCTTATCATTAATTTTTACTCCCTGCAAACGATAAACATCTTGCACTTCATTAACAAGATACTCTTGCACTTCAGTTGGTCCTTTAATTGCAAGTATATCACTTGGGGTAATTGCCCCGTCAATTAAAGCAGTTCCAGCTTTAACGTAATCATTAGGCTGCACAAGAATTTGCTTTGACAATGGTACGAGATATTTTTTAATATTTCCATCTTTTGGTTTAATCTCAATCTCCCGATTACCTCTTTTAATTTTACCAAAAGCTACCTCTCCATCAACCTCCGAAACGACCGCTGGATTAGAAGGATTTCTTGCTTCAAACAACTCTGTTACTCTCGGCAATCCTCCAGTAATATCACCACCCTTACCAACAATTCTAGGCATTTTAATCAATACATCACCAGTTTTAATATCCTCTTTTTCGTTACGCATTAAACGTGCACCAACAGGAAGGTTGTATGTAGCCAGTACTTCTTTTTTCTTATTAACAATTTTAGCAACAGGAATTTTAGTCTTATCTTTTGTTTCGATAATAGTTTTTTCTTTAGTTCCTGTTTGCATTACCACTTCATCCTTAAAGTTAATGTCCTCAAACAAATCCTCGTACACTAATTTCCCAGCGTGTTCAGAAACAATCACAATATTATAAAGATCCCAATCACATATTTTATCGCCTTTATTAACTTTATCACCAGACTTAAAGAACAACTTTGCCCCATAAGGCACTGGTTTATTAATAAGTTGTATTTTCGTTTTAGCATCAATAATTTTTAATTCTGCCATACGAGTAACAACAATATCATTTTTCTGTCCATCGGAATCCTCAAACTCTACCGTACGTAGTTCGTCAAATTCAACAATTCCGCTATATTTGGCAATAATAGAAGATTCACTAGCAATATTACCAGCAACCCCCCCCATATGGAATGTTCTAAGAGTTAACTGCGTACCAGGCTCTCCAATAGATTGGGCAGCAATTACCCCAACAGCTTCTCCTTTTTGGACCATTTTTCTTGTTGCCAAGTTACGACCATAACACTTTGCACAAACTCCTTTACGGCTTTCGCAGGTTAATACCGAACGGATTTCAACTTTTTCAATTGGTGAATCAGCGATTTTTCTCGCAATTTTTTCTGTAATCTCTTTTCCAGACTCAATAATAAGCTCTTCAGTTTGTGGGTGATAAATATCGTGAACAGTAGTACGTCCTAATATTCTCTCATATAAAGACTCTATAACCTCTTCGTCATTCTTTTTAAGCTCTGCAGCTACTAGTCCTCTAAGAGTTCCACAATCTTCTTCGTTTATAATAACATCTTGAGCGACATCCACTAGTCTTCGTGTAAGATATCCAGCATCAGCAGTTTTAAGAGCCGTATCAGCAAGACCTTTACGTGCCCCGTGAGTTGAAATAAAGTACTCTAAAATAGAGAGCCCTTCTTTAAAGTTAGACAAAATTGGGTTTTCAATAATTTCACTCGCCTGAACACCAGATTTTTGTGGTTTTGCCATCAACCCTCTCATGCCGCACAACTGACTAATCTGTTCTTTTGAGCCCCTAGCACCAGAGTCAAGCATCATATAAACTGCATTAAAGCCTTGATCGTCTGTGGATAATTTACGCATAACCTCAATACTTAATCGTGCATTAATATTTGTCCACACATCAATTACCTGATTATATCGTTCAGTATCTGTAATAACACCAATATTATAATTACCCATAATTTCGTCAACTTCAGCATATCCCTCTTCAACTAATTCTACTTTTTCAGCAGGAACAATAACGTCATCAAGGTTAAAAGAAAGACCACCTATAAAAGCGTTTGAATAACCAAGATCTTTAATATCATCCAAGAATTTAGCGGTTACATCAGTTCCACATTGACTAACAAGATTACCAATAATTTCTCTTAATGATTTTTTTGTTAAAACAGTGTTAATATATCCATACTCTTTAGGCACAATCTGATTAAATAAAACTCTACCTGCAGTAGTAGAAATCATTTTTGTAACAATTTCTCCATTCTCATCAACATCGTCAGTACGAACCTTTATTTGAGCATGTAATCCTAATCTGCCTTCATTATTTGCAATAACGACCTCTTCAGGTGAATAAAAGATTTTGCCTTCACCTTGTACGCCTTTACGCTCTTTGGTCATATAATACAATCCTAAAACCATATCTTGCGAAGGTACAGTAATAGGTGCACCATTTGCAGGATTAAGAATATTATGCGATGCCAACATAAGAATTTGTGCTTCTAAAATGGCTGCATTTCCCAATGGCAAGTGAACAGCCATTTGGTCACCGTCAAAGTCGGCATTAAAACCAGTACAAGCTAAAGGGTGTAATTGAATAGCTCTACCTTCGATAAGCTTTGGCTGAAAAGCCTGTATTCCAAGTCTGTGAAGCGTAGGAGCACGATTAAGAAGAACAGGATGACCTTTAAGAACATTTTCGAGGATATCCCAAATAACGGGATCTTTTCTTTCTACTATTTTCTTAGCCGATTTTACTGTTTTAACAATTCCACGTTCTGTTAATTTCCTAATTATAAACGGCTTATACAATTCAGCAGCCATATCTTTAGGGATACCACATTCGTGTAATTTTAATTCAGGTCCAACAACAATAACAGAACGAGCCGAAAAGTCAACGCGTTTACCTAATAAGTTTTGACGGAATCGCCCTTGTTTTCCTTTTAAGCTATCACTAAGAGACTTTAAAGGTCTATTAGCATCAGTTTTAACAGCATTTGCTTTTCTGGAATTATCAAATAATGAGTCTACTGCTTCTTGCAACATCCTCTTTTCATTACGTAATATAACCTCTGGAGCTTTAATTTCTAAAAGTCTCTTAAGACGATTATTACGAATAATTACTCTTCTATACAAGTCATTAAGATCGGATGTTGCAAAGCGTCCACCATCAAGAGGAACCAATGGTCTTAACTCTGGAGGTATAACAGGAACAATTTTAACAATCATCCACTCAGGCTTATTAATTTCTTTCGATAATCTAAAAGCTTCTACAACTATAAGTCTTTTTAAAGCTTCGCTTTTCCGTTGCTGAGAAGTTTCATTATCTGCTTTGTGGCGTAAATCGTACGATAAAGAATCTAAATCTATTTTTTGCAATAAATCAAAAATTGCCTCAGCTCCCATTTTTGCAATAAACTTATTTGGATCATCATCATCAAGCATCTGATTTTCACGAGGTAATGACTCCAAGATCTCAAGATATTCATCTTCGGTCAAAAAGTCTAATTCAGCCACTTCGTCCACTGCTTTAACTCCAGGTTGAATAACAACATACCTTTCGTAATACACAATCATATCCAGTTTTTTTGCTGGCAGTCCTAATAAGTATCCAATTTTATTAGGCAGGGTTTTAAAATACCAAATATGAGCTACTGGCACTTCTAATTTTATATGACCTGTACGCTCTCTACGTACTTTTTTCTCAGTAACTTCAACACCACATCTATCACACACTATCCCCTTATATCTAATTCTTTTGTATTTACCACAATGGCATTCATAATCTTTAACTGGACCAAAAATTCTTTCGCAAAACAAACCGTCTCGTTCAGGTTTATATGTACGATAATTAATTGTTTCTGGTTTTGTAACTTCTCCACTTGACATTTCCTGAATTTCTTCTGGAGAGGCAAGACTAATCGTTATTTTGGAGAAATTTGAATTTACTTTACTATCTTTTCTAAAAGCCATTTTGTCAGCTATTTAAATATATACAACAATATTAATCAAGGTTCACTCTTAGGCACAATCCTCTCAGTTCATGTAATAGAACATTAAGAGATTCTGGGATACCAGGCACAGGCATCTGTTCACCTTTCACTATGCTTTCGTAGGTTTTTGCACGTCCCATCACATCATCAGATTTAACAGTCAGTATTTCCTGAAGTATATTTGCAGCTCCAAAGGCCTCAAGAGCCCATACTTCCATCTCTCCAAATCTTTGACCACCAAACTGAGCTTTACCTCCGAGAGGTTGTTGAGTTATCAGAGAATATGGTCCAATACTACGTGCATGCATTTTATCTTCGACCATATGCCCCAGCTTAAGCATATATATTATGCCTACAGTTGCTGGTTGATCAAATTTCCTACCAGTACCTCCATCATATAAGTAAGATTTACCATATTTTGGTACTCCAGCCTTATCAGTATATTCGTTTATTTGGTCAATATTTGCACCATCAAATATAGGTGTTGCAAAGTTAACTCCCAAAACCTGACCAGCCCAAGCCAATACTGTTTCATAAATTTGACCTAAGTTCATACGCGAAGGTACACCTAATGGATTTAGTACAATATCAACAGGAGTACCATCATCAAGGAAAGGCATGTCTTCTTGACGGACAATCTTTGCCAAAATCCCTTTATTTCCATGTCGCCCAGCCATTTTATCACCTACCTTAATCGTACGTTTACTGGCTACATAAATTTTCGCAAGCTGCATAATCCCAGCTGGAAGCTCATCTCCAATAGTAATATCAAGTCTTCTACGCCTAAACTCTCCTTCGTATTTTTTGAACTCAATCATATAATTATACAAAAGTTTACCAATGGTAGCATTTCGATTTTTATCAGTAGTCCATTTGTTTGGGCTAACAGTTAAAAAATCTACTTCAGCCAGTAACTTTTGTGAGAACTTAATACCCTTAGGAATAATGTCGTTACCAAAATTATCTTTTACACCTTGAGAAGTTTTTCCGTTAACAAGTAAAAACAATTTTTCGATAAGCAGAGCTTTAAGTTTAGAATTAGCTTCTGCTTGTTGTTCATCAATACTTTCAAGCAAGACCTTGTCTTGATTTTTAGTTTTTCTGTCTTTAATAGTTTTAGCGAATAGTTTTTTATCTATCACAACCCCATTAGTTGAAGGAGATGCCTTAAGAGAAGCGTCTTTAACGTCTCCGGCTTTTTCCCCAAAAATTGCTCTTAACAATTTCTCTTCAGGAGATGGGTCACTTTCGCCTTTTGGTGTTATCTTACCAATTAATATATCACCAGGTTTAACATAAGCTCCAATACGAATAATTCCGTTTTCGTCAAGATCTTTTGTAGCCTGCTCACTAACGTTAGGAATATCGGACGTTAATTCTTCCATTCCACGCTTTGTTTCTCTAACTTCGAGTTGATAATCAACTATGTAAATAGAAGTAAACAAATCTTCGCGAACTACTTTTTCGCTTATTACAATAGCATCCTCAAAGTTATATCCTTTCCATGGCATAAAAGCCACTTTAAGATTTCTTCCTAAAGCAAGTTCCCCATTTTGAGTAGCATACCCCTCCGTAAGAATTGTTCCTTTAGAAACCTTGTCCCCTTTAGATACAATAGGTCTAAGATTAATACAAGTATTTTGATTTGTCTTTTGAAATTTTGGAATTACATACTCTTTAATCTCATCAGTAAAACTAACAAAATCTTCCTCTTCGTTTCTTTCGTATTTAATAATAATTTTTTGAGAATCTACATAATCCACAACACCATTGCCTTCTGCTACTACAAGAATTCTTGAGTCCTGTGCCACCATGTGCTCAATACCAGTACCTACGATTGGAGCTTCTGGTTTAAGTAAAGGTACCGCTTGCCTCATCATATTCGATCCCATAAGAGCCCGGTTAGCATCGTCATGTTCAAGAAAAGGAATTAGCGAAGCTGCAATTGAGGCAATTTGGTTTGGGGCGACATCCATTAAGCTAATTTGCTCAGATTCTACCACAATATAATCGCCTTCATTACGCGATCTAATTTTATCTGATTGAAATTTTCCCTCTTCATCAATTACCGCATTTGCTTGTGCAATTACTTTTTTCTCTTCTGCTTCTGCACTTAAATAAATTATATCTTCAAAACTTGCTTTTCCACTACTTACATTTCGATATGGAGTTTCGATAAAGCCCAGCTGATTAATTTTTGCATAAACACAAAGCGAGGATATCAATCCAATATTTGGCCCCTCAGGAGTCTCAATTGGGCATAATCTACCATAATGGGTAAAGTGGACATCACGCACTTCGAAGCCAGCTCTTTCGCGCGACAAACCACCTGGTCCTAGAGCAGATAATCTTCGCTTATGAGTCATTTCAGATAATGGATTTATTTGATCCATAAACTGAGACAATTGATTTGTTCCAAAGAAAGAATTGATTACAGAAGATAATGTTTTTGAGTTAATAAGATCTATAGGATGAAAGACCTCATTATCTCTAACATTCATTCTTTCACGAATTGTTCGAGCCATACGAGCCAAACCAACGCCAAATTGATTTCCTAGCTGCTCTCCAACTGTACGCACACGTCTATTACTAAGATGGTCAATATCATCAACATCCGCTTTTGAGTTAATTAACTCAATAAGATATTTAATAATTGCAATAATATCCTCCCGTGTCAAGACTTTTACATCTGTTGGAGTTTCAAGAGCGAGTTTATGATTAATACGGAATCGTCCAACATCCCCTAAATCGTAACGTTTTTCAGAGAAGAACAATTTATCAATCACATCACGAGCCGTAGCCTCATCAGGTGGTTCAGTATTTCTTAATTGTCGATAAATATGAACGACAGCTTCTTTTTCTGAGTTACATGGATCCTTCTGTAAAGTATTATAGATTATAGCATAATCAGAAACTTTCTGATTTTCTTTATGTAGCAAAATTGTTTTTGCACCAGATTCTACAATCATTTCTATATGGTGGGTCTCGATTACAGTTTCACGATCGATAACGACTTCGTTCCTCTCAATTGAAACAACTTCTGCTGTATCTTCATCAACAAAATCCTCAAACCATGTTTTTAATACTCTCGCAGCTAATCTACGTCCAACAACTTTCTTTACCGCAGTTTTGGAGACTTTAATTTCGTCTGCCAAGTCAAATATTTCAAGAATATCTTTATCACTTTCAAAGCCAATAGCTCTAAGCAAAGTAGTTACCGGTAATTTCTTTTTTCGGTCTATATAAGCAAACATCACCGAATTGATGTCTGTAGCAAACTCTATCCAAGATCCTCTAAAAGGGATAACACGAGCCGAATAAAGTTTAGTTCCATTCGCATGTAGAGATTGACTAAAAAACACACCAGGCGAACGATGTAACTGCGACACGACAATTCTTTCAGCTCCATTAATCACAAATGTGCCACTAGGAGTCATATATGGAACGGTTCCCAGCCACACATCTTGAATAGAGGTTTCGAAATCCTCATGATCTGCGTCTGTACAATACAGTTTTAACTTTGCTTTTAATGGTATGCTATAAGTTAAACCTCTTTCTATACACTGCTCAATGCTATATCGAGGTGGGTCTAACGAATAGTCCAAAAATTCGAGGACAAAATTATTTCTTGTATCAGTAATTGGGAAATTATCCTGAAAAACTTTATAAAGTCCTTCGGATTTTCTTTGCTCTGCCGTTGAGTCTAATTGAAAAAACTCTTTAAACGATTTTATCTGTATCTCAAGGAAATCAGGGTATTCGAGCTGATTTTTTGTAGTTGAGAAATTGATTCTATGTTTTGTATTAACAGTCATCTATGCAATAATTAAATATGAACCTAAACAATAACAACGAAAGGTTTAAAACCCTGTATCGGGTTTTAAACCTAAAATATATACAACAAACTTGTCTATTTAAGTTCAACTTCTGCACCTGCGTCTTCTAATTGAGCTTTAAGTGCATTAGCCTCATCTTTTGGTACTCCTTCTTTAATTGGAGTTGGTGCTCCATCAACAAGAGCTTTTGCTTCTTTTAGTCCTAACCCTGTTAATTCTTTAACTAGTTTAACGATTTGCAATTTTTGAGCACCAGCTGAATTTAAGACTACATCGAAGTCTGATTTTTCAACTTCACCTTCGCCTTCGGCTGCTGCTGCGGGACCTGCTACTGCAACTGCTGCAGCTGCTGGCTCGATACCATATTCATCTTTTAAGATATTTGCTAATTCGTTTACGTCCTTAACAGTAAGGTTAACTAATTCTTCTGCTAACTTCTTAAGATCTGCCATTTTACTTGTTTTTTACTTGTTTTTAACTTACTAATTTTCTATTCTCTTTCTGACAAGGTTTTTACCACCCCTGCCAATGTGTTTTTACCTGATTCTAGTTGTCCAAGAACTGTCTTCATAGGTGATTGTAATAGACTTATCACTTCACCAATAAGTTCTTCTTTAGATTTTAGACTAGCTAAAACATCTAACAAATGCTCACCAACATAAATTGATTCTTCAGCGAAAGCGGCTTTAAAAAGCGGTTTTTCACTTTTTTTATTTAATTCCTTAATCAACTTACCTGGTACATTTGCAACATTACAAAACATTACTGATGTATTTTCTTTTAACACACCATATAATTCATTATAATCTTTTTCAGATGCCTCTAAAGCTCTTTTGAAGAATGTATTCTTAACAACAACCAGTTCTACGTCTTTCTCAAAGCACTTTTTTCTCAACTCAAAAGTTTGTTGAGCATCTAAGCCAGAGATATCTGCCAAATAAAAATGGCTATACTCCTGAACAGTAGATTTAAGTTCTTCGATAAGCACTTTTTTGTCTTCTCGTTTCATACGGACAATTTCAATTTACTAATTAACTGATTTAGGTTCAATCTCGATTCCAGGACTCATGGTACTCGAAAGGTATATACTACGAACATAAGTACCTTTTGCAGCTGCTGGTTTTAATTTAATAATCGTCTGAATTAATTCTGATGCATTTTCATAAATTTTATTTGCATCAAAAGAGACTTTACCAACTCCTGCATGAATAATTCCATATTTGTCAACCTTAAAGTCGATTTTACCTTTTTTCACATCTTCAACAGCTTTTCCGATATCCATAGTAACTGTTCCGGTTTTAGGATTCGGCATCAGTCCTCTAGGACCTAGCACTCTACCTAACCTACCGATTTTAGCCATAACTTGCGGCATTGTGATAATAATATCAATATCAGTCCACCCTCCGGTGATCTTTTCGATATAATCATCCAAGCCAACAAAATCGGCTCCTGCATCAATTGCTTCTTGCTCTTTCTCAGGAGTACACAATACCAATACGCGAACATTTTTTCCAGTTCCATGAGGTAGTGTCGTAATCCCGCGAACCATTTGATTAGCTTTTCGAGGATCAACTCCAAGACGCACGTCAATATCAACAGATGCATCAAATTTAGTATAAGATAACTCTTTAACTAGATTTGCAGCTTCCAGGAGATCGTACTTCTTGCCTTTTTCAACTTTAGCTAAAGCTTCTTTTCTTTTTTTGCTAATTTTTGTCATTTCAAAAAGTACTTTAATTATTGTTTAATTGGAGATTCTCCCTTAATGGTAATCCCCATACTTCTGGCGGTGCCAGCCACCATGCTCATAGCCGATTCTATTGTAAAAGCATTTAAGTCAACCATTTTCCCTTCGGCAATAGTTTTGACATGCTCCCAGGAAATTGCTGCAACTTTATTTCTATTAGGTTCTGCCGAGCCTTTTTTTAGTTTTGCCATTTCCAATAGTTGTACAGCTACCGGTGGAGTCTTTACGATAAAATCAAAAGATTT
>JAQUBO010000368.1 GCA_028686735.1 Bacteroidales bacterium | reverse complement strand
ATCTTGCTCCTTGGTTTATTTTTAATTCTCCCTTTAAATAAACATCAGTAATAGGCTGACCACCAGATGTAAATGGATTTGATGTTTGTGTCCAACTTACATTTGAGCCGGTAATTGTGATGTCGCCTGTTGTGGAGTTGTGAGAAACGCCAGACATAGTTGGATTTTTTATTGGGCTTATATTATGCTCGTAACAGCAATCCAATGTTGGTGTGTAGGTTTTGTAATCCTGACCATCTATTTGGTCGGGTAAAACGTAAACTGTATGCCCCCTTAAAGCAAGCAAATCATTATATGCCATTGTACCAAGAGCAAAGGTAGAAACGTTGCCACTTGCATCCATCCTGTATAAACCATCTGATTTTGCTAAATAAAACAAGCCATCACGACCTAGTTCAAGTTGAGAATTAGTATAGATGTCTAGCCAGTTTTGCAGTTGAAAAGCACTATAGTTTGTTAAATTGATCTTATATACACCATAGTTCTGACCTATTACATAAGCAAATTGTCCATCAGCACTAAACTCAATACCTGGATAATTTAGTGTGGCATCGTTAGGCCTTAAATTTATTGTTATGGGATTAGGGTTGCTTAAGTTTCCTGTTGATGGATTAAGTTCAAAAATAACAACATCCTGATTTTGATTAATATTTGGACCAATTGATGCTCTGGAAAATGCCAAACGCGATCCATCGTGCGATAGTTCAAGTTCAGTCATTCTAAAAGGCTGATTGTTAAGTCCGGTATAAATCTCAACGCCATTGTCAATTACACCTGAGGCACTTATGGTGTATTTTCGGATGTAACCTCTAGTTCCAAGATTAGTACTGGCATAATACAAAAACCTACTACCATCTGCTCTTTCCTTTGATAATGCAATACCTCCATACGCATCCTGCAATTCGGTTTTTAAAACCTGTCCGTTTACCGACATTGAAATTGCTCCTGTAGTAGGATTGCGGGCATACTTTGAGTAGCATAAACTTTCGTTTGTAAATAACGGATAATAATCTCTTTCAAGATAAAATGTTAAAAATGTATTGCAATCATTTTTTACTTCTACTGTTGCAATCTCAGGCGCTCGCCATTGCGATGCATTTCCTAAGCTTGCCAGATTAGCTCCACTAATGCTTTTAATCTGGTTGTCAACAATTTGGAATAGCATTTCTCCATCTTTAAAGGTGTAGGAATTAATCCCATCTGCAACAGTTCCTGTATTCAATGTGCTTGCCGTTGCAGGATAATTATTAAAGTTAATTTGTTTTCCGGGCACTGCCCACCTTGTTGCCTGCACATTTAGCTGTGCACATAGAACATTTGCAGTTATTGATAAAACTGCTAACAAAACATACTTGTTAATTCTTTTCATTTTTATAAAATTTTAAATAAAACACTTCCTGGTTAGCAAAGTAAATCTGCCGTCGAACAGTTTAAACTACAATTGCTACCGGTAAAAACTAATAAATAAGCCTACTGCCAAAAACTTTTTTAGGAAATTGTTGGCTACTCAATATCCAAGAGTCATTGACAGTTCAATAGGGTTTCTTGATTGTCCTCATGCTTTCTCGTTTTAATGATTAATTATTAATTTATTTTGATAGCTGAAATTCTCATAAATAATTCTGACCATATACAAGCCATTTGTTAAATTTTCTATGTTCAAATAGTTTTGATAATCGCAACTGACTTTTTGTATTACCAGCCTGCCACTCATATCAAATATTTCTATTGTGTAATCAGTGTTATTATTATTATCAAATTCAATAGTAACAATATTACTAGCAGGATTAGGATAAACTGCTAATTCATTGTCTTTGTTTACAATATATTCTTCTACAGGTGAAGTGTAATTACCCAATCCTAAACTATCGATCTTCACTAAATACATAGAAGTATATTGATCAAAACTTGATGATTCCCCGATAATTAAATAGCCACCATCTGAGGTATTTATTGCATCTTGCAATGTTTCACCCTCAGTTCCACCAATATATCTTTTCCATAATAGATTAAATTGGTCATCATATTTTTTTAGCCATAATTCGCTACCTCTATCATAAGTCTGAAATATACCTAAAGCAAGGAAACTAGTATAATCATCGTATAATAACTTTCTAAGATTGTTTTGCATGTAAGAATTTTCATTAGGATATACATAAAAGTTTTGATTGATTAGATTAATATCAGATTGTGCAACAAATGCATTTGTTGAATCTGTGGGTATATCTTCAATATATATGCCTCCATAAACAATTCCTGTACCAATGATTTCAATATCATTTATTGTTATTTGATCAGGAAATCCATTACCCAATATGTTTGTTTTTAAAGTATCGCCATTTTCATACAACATAAAGATACAGGTCTTACTTCCTGCGTATCCACTAGTAACAAAACCTTCGTCTGGCAATTTAGAAATTCCCGATAACCCTTGCCACCCAAAGCCCAAATCAAGGGTTCTCGAATAGGTAAAATCTCCTGCAATATCTCCTGCAATCCATAAATAGTGTTCGGGATCTTTAGTCATATCCTGTTTATAACCCACACAAATATAACCCGTATCCGAAAGAGCCAGCTCGTAAAGGCATTCGTGCCATCCTGCATCAAATTCTTTATGCCACAAAATATTAGCATTTTCGTCAACTCTCATTATCATTGTGTTATTTGGTTTTAGGTCTCCTGGTTCGCCTTCAGTACTAAAAGTGCCTTCCCCACAACAAATAAAAGT
>JAQUBO010000367.1 GCA_028686735.1 Bacteroidales bacterium | reverse complement strand
TGTAGCAGTTCCATTAGTTCTTAAACGCAGTGCTGTATTTGAACTAGTGCCACCTACAATATCTGTTTTATATTGGGGAGCGTTTGTTCCAATGCCAACATTTCCTGTATTATTGTTATAAATATTATTTCCACTTTCTGTCCAAACACTGTTTAAAGTAGTTTCACTCCAGCTTAAGCCATTTCCGGCAGAAAATAAACTGCTACCAGTTCCAACACTTAGGTTTCCGTTTGCATCTGCAAAAACTATACTGGTCCCCGTGCCGGATAAGTTAGAGATTTGTACAGTTCCGTTATCAAAAACTCTCAATCTTTCTTGAGGGCTACTACCACCTGTTTTAATTAAAAAATCGCCTGTTCCTCCGGAACGTCTTATTCCTCCAATTTCGGGACCATAATTAGCAGCGGTACTAGTTCTAAATTTTATAAAACCACCCCCATTTTCATTAGTAGCATCATTTGCATAAACCCCCATTAATTCTATATAAGTTCGTTGTGTACCTGCTGTTCCACTTGCTGGAATTAGTAATGTGCTTGTAGAAGCAGGACTTGAAACTGTACCATCCCCTAGTGTTGAAACTCCATTAACATGTAATTTTGTATTAGGACTTGTTGTCCCTATCCCAACATTACCAGTTCTACCAATTGCACCAGTTTGATTAGCAGAACCGTTCCATGTTGGATCTATCTCTGAGAATGATGTTAAATATCCTTCTGCTGCATGATCGCCCCATGAGTATGCGTCATCCCAGTTTGCAATGTTTAGGGTTCTACCTGTTACATTTCCGTTTGCATCAATCATTAGACTTGTTGTTTGCGTTCCTGTACCTAATCCTTGAAAACGAACAGTGCCGTTGACATGGAGTTTTGATGAAGGAGAAGTTGTTCCAATCCCAACATTTCCTCCACCATTTACCAAAACAACGTCATTTGAACCATAATAATTTAATGCCAGTGGATTAGCACCAGATTGTTCAATCATCATCCAGCTATCAGTTCCTTCAATACTTGGTTGTCCACTTAGTCTGCCAACTTTTAAGGTTGAGCCACTAGATGGAGCCGTTATATGAACTTTTGCTGTTGGACTAGAAGTCCCAACACCCAATCTCCCACTAGTATTATTCCAATACAAATTAGCACTTGAGCTTAATGTATTAGCATCTTGCCAAAACGCTACTCTTGTTGCAACGCCCGACCCATCAACAAAGCCTAAATCGCTTCCGGTTGCTAATCGTTCCCACTCCGGACTTGCAGGTGTTCCCGAATTGTAATAATATCCCGGAGTATCATCTGTTTGGAAGATAATCAAACTTGTTGCGGGAGAAGATAGTGCATTTCGATTTGCTTGTGTCATTCTCGGAATCAACATTCCAGAATTTGTTGATTTTACATCCAACATTGCTGATGAATTTGCAGATGAACCGTCAGCATTTATTGCTACACCTTGAGCAATAAGCGTAAGTGGGCATAAACCTAAAATAAATGATGTGCAAATAATAAATAATAGTTTGTTTTGTAACATAAGTTTATATTATTTTGTATGGTTTTCGCAAAAAAACTTAAATACAAATATACAAATTTTATTCTTTTAAAAAAAATGTAAAAAAACACAAGAATTTGTTTTGGATTTGGAATCTAATCGAAATGTAGGGTAGGGTAGGGTAGTGCAGTATATTGTTAATGGCTTGTCAACTTTAGGTTTTATTGCTTTACAGTCCCTCATGGTCGAATTATCAAAGACTTAAAAATAAGGAGTTTTTTTGCAGACACTATGTAGGAAAAGGCAAAAATCTGTAGAAATAAATTGATAATTACAAAAATAAATGTAACAATATTTTAATTAGTAATTATTTGTTCATAATTTAGGCCCTTTAATAATTACAATAATTATAAGCATTGAAAAAAAATGATGTAAATAAGACTAAGAACCTAAGATTACGAGTTATACTTGCAGCAGCAATTATTTTGATAACAGGTATTATTATTTATTCAAATTCTTTTGATTGTTCTTTTCACTTTGATGATTATGATCATATTGTTGACAACCCAAGCATACATGATATAAATGATGTTGAGTCCTGGTGGAACTATAGTAAACATAGACCATTAAGTATGATGACATTTGTGATTAATTATCATTTTTATCAGACAGATGTTTATTATTATCATGTTGTAAATTTATCTATACATATAGTAAATTCTTTTTTAGTCTTTTGGCTAGTTTATTTGCTTTTGTCCACTCCAATTACTAAATCATATAAATTAAGTAAAAATAAACTTCTGTTTTCTTTTACTGTGGCAATGTTTTTTGTGTCTCATCCACTGGCAACACAGTCGGTAACATATATTATCCAAAGACAAGCAGCAATGGCAAGTTTGTTTTATTTATTAGCACTTTGCATTTATTTGTATTTAAGAATTAATAAAAAAACACTAATTCAGCAAATCTTAGGTTATTCTCTTGTTTTTACTTCGTTTGTTATAGCAGTATTATCAAAAGAAAATGCTTATACACTGCCTGTGGTTATTGCTTTGGTTGAGATTTTCTTTTTTAGAAAAGAACGATTTATTACACTATTTAAAAACTATAAAACATATTTAGTTTTAGGGGGGCTTTTTGTGTCTCATCCACTGGCAACACAGTCGGTAACATATATTATCCAAAGACAAGCAGCAATGGCAAGTTTGTTTTATTTATTAGCACTTTGCATTTATTTGTATTTAAGAATTAATAAAAAAAC
>JAQUBO010000366.1 GCA_028686735.1 Bacteroidales bacterium | reverse complement strand
TTTGCTGTCAGTATCTCTCTTATGGCGATCAACTTTTTAGCGGCATTGCGGAAACCGACAGTTTTGACAAATTGGAACTGAGCATTGAGGCCTTTGCCCGCACTGCACGTAAACCGGAACTCAAGACGATCTTTCGCCGCAAATTTGCCGAAATAACCGCTTTACCGGAGATCAAGGGTTTTGACAGCGATCGACGCATACGTATTATCCAGACTCTCGACCCGCAGGAACCGCTCAGCGGTGTCAACCCTGCCAACATAGCGATTCTGCCGATTCTGGATGGTGGTGAAAAAATTGAAAAAATGTTCGCGGCTGCTTATAAAAACAGCTCGTATTGGCGGTCGGAAATAAACCTCTATGAAACCCCTCTGACAACCAATCTCTACCAAACGGCTGCCACTATGAAAAGTGGCAGATTCATACTGGTTTCTCGTTCAAAAAACGCACTGTTGTGGATCAGCGAGAATAAAAAGCTGCTTAACGCAGCGCCTCTTGAACAAAAAGGCAACATCAAACTGCTGCTCAACGCCCCCAGACTGGGAGCAATTCTTAATGCCAAGCTAGATCCCCGATGGCAGGAGGCATTCAAGGTATCCGACATACTGCAAGAATGTGAAACCTGTTCAATAACTGTCAACATCGAAGCACAAAGCGCAGCTCTTACCATACGAGCCACTCCATTTGATGGCAGTCCAATGATGGCGCTGATCAGAAATCTTAAACAACCTGATCAAACCCTGTGGGCTTCGGTTCCGAAAAACTCATTTCTGCAATCTATTTCCCGCTGCGACAATCCTGAAGTGTTCAACCGTTTTGCTTTTGATCTGCGAGAATATTTAATTCCGGCATTGAAAGAATTCCATCAAAACGCGGCCTTAGCCGGTGAAAGAGTACATTATCTGGCCCCCTCCTCCGACAACAAAGGCTTGGTGTTCGTACGGATTGACAAAATCAAAGAAATTGCGACGATTCAACAACAAATCGCCGAATTAGATAAGCTGGCCACTGACCAGAATATGATCTGGCTTGAGAAAGAAACGACAGAGAGTGCGAATCAACCCATTCGTTATAAAGTCAAGATCAACGAGAACATGAGAGACGATGGTAACACAACAGCACTGCAAGCCGTCAGCACCTTGTTTCTGCGGCACGCGTGGCTGGAGATGCAGATAACCAGCAATCGCCTGGTGTCAGTGCTTGGCCACAAAGGTGCCGCCGCAAATGCTGTCAACGCCATAAACTCAGCAACTCCCCCACAAAATCTGCTGCAGGAAATTTATGTACGTAATGCCAATATCGGAGCACAGCCTCTGACAGGCACCAAAGTGCAAGCCTCCGGTCTGCTCTCTTTTCTAGCGTCTATCATCCCGCATGTCACGCGTGAACAGATTACCATGCTGCCGCAACCCGGCTATGGAGTTACACTAGGAGTTCAAAAACCCGAAGAAAATCAGTTTATCGCATCACTGCAAATATCCGCAGATGAAGTTGCTACGCTAAGTGAGATCAGCAAGAATTACGGCGCATTGATTCAAAAAGTTCTGGTCTCAATGCTGATGAAGAGTATTGAAAAGGAAACCAACTAAAGCTACTGTTAAAATACGACAGATGTTTGTTTTAGCACGGCGACACCCGGTGTCGTCCCGCTGTTGCGTAACTATGCCGAGGCACAGCGGTGACACAGAAGCAACAAGATGAATTATGAAAGTTTTATTACATACCTGCTGCGCTCCGTGTGCAACACACTGCATTGAAGTACTGAGAGGTTTAGAACACGAACCCTGCCTGTTCTTCTCAAATGCCAATATATATCCCGCGGAAGAGTTTAACAAACGTCTGCACGAAGTTATTCGTCTCGCAAAAATCACCGATGTGCCGATTATTATAGATGAGCCTGATCATCAAGGATGGCTCAAAAATGTTGCCGCGGGACTGGAAGATGAACCGGAAAAAGGTCGGCGCTGCAACGCTTGTTTCCATTATGCACTGCAAAGAACTTACACGCGCATGTTGCTCGAAGGAATGGATGCTATCACCACCACACTGAGTGTCAGTCCGCACAAATCATCCGAAACACTGTCGCAAATAGGCAGAGAGCTCGCTCAGGAGCGTTATCTGGAGATTAACTTCAAGAAAGAAGATGGCTTCAAGCGCTCTATTGAATTGAGTAATCGCTACAATTTATATCGACAAAGCTACTGCGGCTGCGAGTTTTCCAGGCGTATTTAGCGCGATTCCAGGAACTTTAGCAAATAAGGTCCTATAGTCAACGCACCAATTGCCAATGAACCGATTACCGTAATTAAAACCGCGGCGGCGGCTACATCTTTAGCGTGTTTGATCAACGGATGATACTGCGGTGATGCTACATCCGACAAAAACTCAATCGAAGTATTGAATGCTTCGGCACTCCAGACCGCGGTCATGGCTAACACAAGCCAGCACCACTCTGATTGAGACAACCCAAAAAACAACCCCGCCACAATAACCGCTAGAGTAAAAGCAATATGACACCAGGCACTCTGCTGCGTTTTTAAAAGTGTCCAAAAGCCGATAAAAGCAAATTTAAAACTTTTGATTCTACTCCAAACCCAATTCCGATTGTTCAAATTTTCACGCTTCACGCCAGTACACTCACCTTTTCAAAGAGTTATTTCAACCCGACCGGTCTTTTGACATCTGTTGAAAGATACTCCTCTTTCGACACAAAGCCGTCCTGATTCACATCCCGCACATCAAACCATAGTCGGGCTTC
>JAQUBO010000365.1 GCA_028686735.1 Bacteroidales bacterium | reverse complement strand
TTCATCAGGGTGGTGTGAACTAAGAATGTTCAAAGTTGACTTGAGCTTTGGCTGAAGAACTTCCTGTACCTCCATCAGCTCTTTATGTATATTTATTATTTGTGACTCAATCGATTTAAGCTCCATGAGAACAGCTTTGACTTTTTGGCGTTTTACCTTATGTGCTTCAATTGCATTTGCAAAAAGTTCAGGATCACCTTTAGGAATAGCTTTACTCAAGAGCTCTATGCTGCGCTCTAACTCGGTAATTTTTGCACTAGATTCAGTTATCTTTTTCTCTATTTCAAGCGCAGTTTCAGGATCGCCAGTATCTAAAGCATCTGCCATGCGCTGTGGTAAGAGCTCACTTTCAGCCTGTATTATAGCGAGCTCATCCTGCTTTTCCTTAATTTTATTGTCAATACTACTACGGCGCACGTTGCAACTATCCAGGTACTCATTTCTTGTTTCCTTTTCTGCATAATCTCACTTGTTATGAGCTTCTCTGCCTCTAAAATCTGGGACTTCATTTTTTCAAACATAAATTCTACCGTCCTTCTAATTTTATGAACTACCCAAGAAGCAGGGCCCCTTGGTGATCAAGCGATTATTATTCTATGAATCCTTCCAATATCTCCTTTTTGGTCATCTTTCTGCCTAGTTTATTTTCAATCTCGTTGATCAAGGCATTTAGTGAACTTAGGATTTCCTGGAATTTTCCTATCCACCTGCTTCTTTCTTCCATTGGTACATTCGGATTGTCTAGATATATAGCGCCGTCCTTTTGACGTTTTATCAGTTTGTTATATTGTTCTATACAGTCAGAAAGGGCATTCCTCATTGGTATCACCTCCAGCACTGTGTAAGTATTTCAACCAGTTAAACTTATAGTAGTAAACAGCCCCATTTAGCCGTTCAAGTAACAACCCTGTTTCTTTATCGAAATTTACTTCACACTTCGTTAAGTCTGAATAGTATCTATTTTTTAACACCTCAATATATCCGTTTATGCCTTCTGCTTTTTTATCATCATCATATTCACGGATAACCGAAATCACATTATCTGCTTTGTTTGGAAGATCCGATGTTCCGCTTATTTGTTCAAAGTCCAGGCTCTCCCCTTTTGAATAAGTCTTATTAGGATGAAGAACTATGAGGATATGAATTCCATATATTTTCGATATATCACAACAGTGCTGCATAAAATCAGCCTGGGCTTCGTTCTTCTCTGCTGCCTTAGCAGATAAAATACTCATTAGATTGTCTATTACTATGAGTCTGTGTTGCTTTAGTTTAATTTCATAGTTTATCATTGAAAATAATTCATCGGTTGTTTTTAGATTAGACTCCCCTTTGTTAAATATTGTTAGTTTACCTTTATGCCACTGCTGTAAAGCAGCTAAGACTTTGGTGATAGGTTCTTTGTGATACCTTTTATTAATTTTTACCGAATCATAATAATCCCTATTTCTGCCAATCACGCATTGGTATATTTCATTTATAAATTTTTCCTGATCACCTTCACCGCTTACTACATAAACTTTATTATCGTAATTTATAGCGTTAGCTATTATTTGTTTCGTAAAGGTTGTCTTTCCTGAATTAGCCCTTCCCACTATTAGCGAAACACAGCCAGGTGCAAGATCATTTATTGCATTGTCTATTGTCGGGATACCAGTAGGAATATACTTGCCACCTCTTGCTGATAATCCCCTGTATGGCCTCAGATCTAAATCGCGTCTGCCTTCTATTTTGAATCTTGCGCTTTCTATGAGCCTATTTACTGCCTCAGGCCCATTACGAACCATTTCCTCGTTTATGTCTTTTAGCTGATACAGCTTTTTATCTATCAGTTTTGCCTTAGTTCCGAAGGTATCAACGAAAAACTTGTCCATGTTTGCTCCGGCCTCATCATTATCTGAAACTATAATCATATATTTAAATCTGTCTAGAAAGCCTTTTGCTTGTTCAACCATTACAGATAAAGAATTTGCCCCAGCTCCTACTGATACGACATTTTTATTACCACTTTGCCAAATACACATAGCGTCGAATTCACCTTCACAAATTATAATTTCATCTGTATCTGATACATTCTGAGCATTAAACAAATATGGCTTTGAGCCTTTCAAAGATAGCATTTTAGGCTTACCAGGGTCTTTTAGTGGCTTTCTCCTTTTGTACCCTACAATAGTTTCAAACCGATAGTATGGAAAAGCTATTTCACCTTGGTATGACATTAGCTGAAATTGCTTTATTGTTTTTTCTGTTAATCCTCTTAGTTTTATGTAATCAATACACTCCTGGGTAATAGGGGTTATTTTCTTAAGTTCATCCTGAAATGTCATGCGATTTCTATATATGCTTGTTTGGGTATGCTCTACTTCACCTAGCAGTTCTTTCACGACCTCCTGGTGCGTATAATTCAAGTGATCCCGATAATAGCCATATATATCTATATTCAAGCCACAGGTGAAGCAATGGAATTGCATTGCGTTACGATCCCATGACATTGAGGGGTTCCTATCGCTATTCTTATGTGCTATGGCATTGGGACACCTATATTTTGAGCCCTTACGTACAAGGTTTAATCCGCTGGTAATTATTTCTTCAGCTGCTTGTTCGTATTTAGCTTTAATTTCTTGTATCTCGCTCATAATGTGAACTCCTTGCGCAGGGGCTTCATTTTCTCCGCGTGTTCCTCAGCTTTTATCATTTCGGCTTCCTGTAGCTCTGCTATACGCTCATCGTATGAAATAAACTTCAACGGTTTAGGTT
>JAQUBO010000125.1 GCA_028686735.1 Bacteroidales bacterium | reverse complement strand
TAAGTGATTACAAAATTAAGCAAGTTATCATTTTAAAACCAAATCCCCCTGCTTTTGCTCATTCCGCTAAGCTCCATGAGCAAAAGCAGGGGGATAAATTCATTAACAACGTGGTGAAACTTTACAAGAATCTATTAAAAACATTGTGGGGGTTGATAAAATATAATAAGCATTTGCCTCAGTGCTGTTTACACCACCTTTTGTGAGAATGTGTGTCCAAGCATTTAGCCTTTCTTTTTCTAATTCCCATTTTGGAATTTCGGTTTCAGATTCATCGAGACTAACTGCAAAAACTTTTAATTTAGACTTGTTTTTCAAATTCCATTCATATAATTCAGCTATTATTTCGTGGCAGTACTCACAATCAGCCGACCAGAATAAAACAAGTTTATAAGGTGCATCGGTATTATAGTCATGGAGATTTAATTTTTGTCCTGATGCGTCGATAAAAGTAAAATCTGGAGCGAGAACTCCGTTTTGCAGTGATTGTATCCCATTGACACGTTTCTCAATTTCTTTTCGTTTATGCGTCATACACTTTGGATCTTTCATATATTGTTCGAGCATCGTAATTCCTTCTTGAATATTCATCGACTCATATCCATTAAAAAAATAATCTACCATCCATCCATAAAAATAAGGGTCGCCTTCTTTGGCTTTTTCAATAGCGGTTTGTCCTGCTGTAATAAAAAGAGAGTTTACCATTTCATAAGAAGTAGCGAGTTTTATATATTCATTTACATAAGTATCCAGCCAGTTTTTAAGATATGATACTCTTAATATTTCCTTATTTGAGAAATCCATTCCAACAAAATAATTATCAATAATACTTTGTTGTTGCTGCAAAGTATTACCTTTCCAATTAATGTTTGGCACATAATAAAAGTAAAACATATTTGAGCAAAAAAGATCCTTGTGTTCTTTTATTTGCTTGTCAATCCATTTATTATGTTCGGTGCATCTTTGCGAAAATTCTTTTTTGCCAGCTTCGTAAACGTCAGATTCTGAATTATCATAACTTAGTAAAAATGTTTTCAAAATATCTAACATTTCAATGTTTTTAACAACACTTTGAACAAAATCTGTTAGGGTTTTATTTTCTATGTCATTTTTGCTAAAATATGAACTATCTTGATTATTAATAAATAATGGATTTGCATAAAATTTAATATCCTTATCATTTAAAATTATCATTCTTTCGGCAGTTTGCGGTTTTTGTGTTTGAGGAGAGGGCATCCATTCAAAGTAAACTATAAATTCTCCAGGAAGGTAATCGTCTAAAATATCGATACTGATAGTTTTATCTTTTTTTACATTCTTAAATTCTTGTATTAAATTGTTCTTACTTTCTGCAATAGAATATACATATATATTACTTTGTTTAACTCCTAATAGGGTAATTTGTAGTTCGGTGGCTTTTGCAAAAGATGAGATAAAAGTAAGGGAGCAAATAATAAAAATGCTGTATAATCGGAAAGTATTTTTCATAAAATAATATAATTTTATCGACAAATTTAAGATTTTGATTTTAGTATTGCAAATTGTTTTTGAATATAATCCTACTAATGATTTTCTTTTTTAGTTGGTCAATTTCAATTTCTATATGTCCATACTTTGTGTTGTCGATACAATATGCAGAAACAAACTCGTCTAAGCTAAGTTTTTGTTCAGGGATAGGAGGGAATATGCTTTGTTGAATGCAGCCTTCGATTCCTGTTGGCATTCCATCGGAACCAAGTATTAAGTCTTTGCCGGGAATAAAACTTGCATCATCAATAAGCATTCTAAAAGGATTGTTGGCTTTGCAATACTCTTTGTCGAGACGGTCGCTATAAATGATTGAATCCATATTAAAATTCGGTTGCATACTTAGAGTCAACCCCAAATCTTTAGCTTTAAAAGCTTGTTTTTTTGTGATAAATTGGGCGTGTTCTAGCCTGACAGGATATTTTCCTAAGCGATTCTTGTGATTTTCAAGGCATGTTATTGTTTGTTCGATTGCAATATCGCCAATGCAATGAATTGCTATTCCTGTGTTAAAATCTAATAATTGTTCAATTTTTTGAGATAATTCAGTGTTTGTGTGTGTTAATATTGGATTAGAATTAATTTTATAGTTTTTTATTGCGGCCGTATATGCACCTAGTGCTCCGTCAGTGAAGATTTTAACTCCTTTGCAAACAGATTTTTGTTTATTATTTAATTTTGGAAAAAGATTTGGTGATGTCCATATTTCTGTGCGTTTATTTTGTGAGTTCTCGGATAAAAAATCGATAATAGCAGTATCCGTAACAAACATATCGGATGCAAAATATACTCCTTTTGCTAGAAGTATATTTAAAGCAGTTTCGTAATCGTCTTTATTGAATTTGTAAAATCTAGAAATATAGGATATTATTTGCATTAAGTTTTTCTCAACCCAATTTTGATTATTATTGTTCTTAACCCATTCGGGGAAATCAAGTTTTATAATTTCTGCAGCAGCTTTATTAAATAAGTATTTATGTAATGAATTATTGATGATAATTAGAGGAGGAAACCTATTAATATCTGTTTGGGCAAAATTATAATAAGTATCAAACCATCCTTTTGCAATTGTCATTTTGGGATTTTGCTGTTCGCTAATGGTTTTAAGAGCTATATCTTTTGCGTTGACATTAAATAAATCAATAGCATTATTCAGTGCAGAATATGTAAAAAAGTGATTGTGATGATCTTTAAGAAGTGGAATTTTTATCATTACTCGTCATCGTAAATAAGTTCATCATCATCATCAATTTGCCCTAAGATTTTAAACTCGGTACGTCTATTTTTTTGTCGTCCTTCGGGATTATCTGAGCCATCGGGATTGCTATTAGGTGCAATTGGCTGCGATTTGCCATATCCTTTTGCTACGAGCCGCTCTTTGTCAATGCCGTTATTAATTAGATAGTCCACAACAGATTGTGCTCTGTCTTGTGATAGTTTTAAGTTAAAAGCGTCAGTGTCAATGCTATCAGTATGGGAGCTAATCTCAATTATTATATTAGGATATGCCTGCAGTATTTTGTAAATAGTATTGTCAATTGTATTTTTTGCATCATTAGTTAATTCTGATTTTGAAAATTCATAATAGATGTTTTTTACTATTAACGATTGTGCCGGGAAAGTGCTAACCATTATTGCATCCATGACGATAGTGTCAGATCTTATAATCCCTTTTGTCGTTAATGGTAGTCTGATGTCTTTTTTATTGACATCTTTTACTGAAATTACATAATCTTTTCCTTGTTCTAAATTAAAAAAATAGTTTCCGCTGGTTGTGAGGCAAGTTTTTATATAATATTCTTTTCCATTATCGTTTATAATATATAAGTCAACAGGATAATCATAGAGTAATTCAATTTCATCACTTTTATTAAGGACATCAAGTTCGAGACTTAGATTTGCCTTGTATTCATCTTGAATGCTAAGGAAGAAAAGCGAGTCGGTAATGCCAAAAACTTTTCCTGTAACTGCTATATTGATAAAGTCTCTGTGAATAAACTCGTATATATCATCGCAGCAATTTTCGTGGCGTAAAGAGTATCCACCGCTACGGTTTGAAGTAAAGAAACCTCTTTCGCGAGAGTCTTCGAGAATATAATATAGGTCGTCAAAACTGGAATTGATTGGATATCCAACATTTATTGGCTCATCAAAGTTTTTTCCTTCGCCAAAAGTTTTGTAAATGTCGAAACCTCCTAATCCTGGGTGTCCTTCGGAGCTAAAGTAAAGAGTTTTTGTGTCTATATTGTAATAGGGAGTAATTTCATCTAATACAGTGTTAATTCTTTTTCCACAGTTTTTTGGTTCTTTCCATGTTTCTCTTCTCGGGTCGTAATATGTAAACCATATATCATATCCACCTCTGCCATCTTCACGGTTTGATACAAAATATAAAATATCTGTATTTTTTCTTGAAATACCAACAGCTGGCATGGTATTACTGGTCATGGGAGTGTTTATTATTTCGGGTAGTGCTATCGGTTCTTGCCATTCATTGTTTTTTAGTTCTGAAACAAATAATTTACATATTATATTATGTTTAAAATCTTTTTCACATCTTGAGAAATAAAATCTTTGTTTATCGTCTGAAAATGCACCATTTCCAGTGTTAATATTATGTCCATTAATAGTTGTGTTCCATTCGCCGAGATTTTTCCATTTGTTATTGCCTTTGCGTTGAGCAAGGTAAAATTTGCGAGTTGGAAGAGTGTCATTATCAGGATCGTAGAATTTTATCTCTTTTTCTGGTAGAGATGCAAATATTAGTTTATCCTTATCATAAGGAATAGGTGAAAACTCGATATGAGGTTTGTTGACTGCAGTATCAAGTAAATTTATTATTACATTTAATGCACTATCTTTTATATTAGTAATTTTGGCTATTCCTTTAATATAATCTTTTGCAAGTCTGTTATAGTCTCGCAAGTCGCTTTCTCGTTTGGTTTCAGAAATAAAAAGAGCAAAATACTTGTCTGCTTCCTCATAATCGGCAAGAATATGGAGACAGCGTGCGTAATTAAATAAATCTAAGAAATTCTTTTTTGGTGCAGTTTTATATGATTTTAATAGATAAATCTTGGCTTGACGGTAGTTTTTTTCGCGCAAATATAGATTTCCTAATGCACTTAGAACTTTAGGCTTATCAGGTTTAAGTTCATCATAAATACGATAATAATCGATTGCCGAAAAAATATCTCCCGATTTATGTGCAATTTTTGCTTGCTTTAAAACCTGCATAGGTCTATAGGTTTGAGTTTCGGAATCCTTATCTTTTTGTCCAAAACTTACTGTGCTAAAAATTACTATTATTAATGTTAAGAGGTAAATTTTTTTCATAATCAGACCTGTTTGTTTTTCGCCCTAAAAGTTTATAATATTCCCAATATCTGAAACCATTCAAATGTTTTTTAATTTTAATACCTATCGCAAGGAAGTGCTACTTTGGTAAGGTTCTTCGTCAAATCTTTATAAATAATAGAGATTTCAAAAGCACCTTTATTATTAGTTGCAGCTCTTAATTTTGATATATTGATGTCGTAGCTTAAACCAATATCAAAACCATATAAACTTACTCCTCCTGTAAAAATAATTGCATCAAAAGTGTTAATTGCCGTCCGTCCTTGTATTCCGACAAATATTTTTTCAATCATTTTGCCTTCTGGCATTAAGTAATATCCTAAAGTGCTAACTACCCAGTCTCCAGCTCTTTTATGATACATTGTCATTATATTTGGATTAATGATAATCTTCTTTGTCAATGCATATTCAACTCCTCCGTGTACTACAAATCTCATAGGCAATTTATCTTCGGCTCTTAAAAAAGATTCTTTAGGATTTATTATATGAAATAATGCTACACCAGCTGACGGTTTTAAGATACTAGCTTTGTTATTGTATTTAAATCCTATGTTAAAATCTGGATAATTAATATTCTCATCCCAGATATTAATATTATTAGGTAAATCGGGGTCAAAATATCCAGTGTTTGGGTTATATTGGCTAGGAAGAGTAAGACCATCTACTGAAAAAGATTTAACAATATATCCTAACTGTACACCAATTCCTAAATTGTGTGTGTTGTCGATCGTTAACATATAATTTCCGGAGAGGAATAATTTATTAACTGTAAGCTGACTGCTTCCTGACTTATCATTAATAAAAAACACACCAAGTCCGAAATTTGACTTTTTGTTTAATTTGAAAGCTTTATCAAAACCAGCCGATATTGTGTTGTATGGAACTCCGATTGCACTCCATTGAGTTCGATAATTATTGGTAAAACGCCAATTACCCTCAAAAAAACCTGTTTCGGCAGGATTTAACGACATAGGCGATGCATAGAACTGACTAAAGTGAATATCTTGTGCATATACTGTTTTATTTGTTGCTATACAATAAATTATAAGTACCGATAAAAAAATAATTAACTTTTTCAATGCTAAATGTTTTATAATTCGTCCAAATATAGTATTTTTGTTTGAAATGGAATAATTTTTCTTAAAAAAAAGCATTGTAACATGAAAAAAAGGCTAGTTTTATTCTTTGGGTATTTGTTGTTATTTACTTTTGGTGTTTCAGCTCAGGTGAATGTTAGTTTCGATGCCTCTTTAACTCAGGCTTGTGCTCCTGTAAATATTAATTTTACAAATACTTCGACAGGCTGTTCAGGAGCAGAAACTTATTCTTGGGTAAGTGGTACCGGAGATGTTTCGGCTAATGAAAATCCAACGTTTACATATTCTACTGGCGGGAGCTATACGGTTTCATTAACAATTACTTGCGATGGTACGCAATATACAGAAACCATGGAGCTTACAATATATAATCGTCCTACAGCAAACTTTATTGATACGCAGTTAACTGGTTGTGTGCCATATACAGCAAATTTTACTGATCAATCAACACCTGGAGATGGTCCAATTTTAACTTGGCAATGGTATTTCGGGGATGGGATAAGTTCCGATATTACAAATCCTTCACATACATACAATACAAGTGGTAATTTTAATATTAGTTTGATTGTTACAGATATTAATTATTGCACGGCACAATATACTAGTAATGCTATGGTATCAGTTGCTGCATTGCCAGTTGTTAGTTTTTCAGCTGATAATCCTTCGTATTGTTTATCCCCGCATGAGGTTAATTTTGATGCTGATATAATAACATCGTTTGGTTTAGGTTATACTCTTGACTGGAATTTTGGAGATGGCTCTCCTCATGATACTGGCTCTCCTGTAAACCATAATTATACTGCGGATGGTTTTTATGATGTCTCATTAACGGCTACAGATGATTATGGCTGTGCAACAACAGTTGTTTATGATGACTATGTTCAAATAACTACTGCAACTGCAGATTACTTAGTTTTGGAAGGAGATATTGTTTGTAAAAATGAAAGTGTACATTTTCAAAATGAAACAGGTTATTCGTGTTCTTGGGATTTTGGCGATGGAACTCCTGTTAGTTATTTAAATACGCCAACTCATGTTTATAGCACATCGGGGGAAAAGAATGTCACCTTTACCATAGACCCTGCGGGACCTTGCGAAACAAGTGTTAACTTTATACTCACAGTCGAAGAGGTTACAGCTTCGTTTACTACTAATCCAACTGATTTATATTCTTGCGTAGTGCCTTTTAGTGTAGATTTTACAAGTAGTGTTTCATCAAATGTTACAGGCTATTTTTGGGTTTTTCAGGATGGAGGAACATCAAATCTTCCTAATCCAACACATGAGTTTACATCATCTGGCGTTTTTACACCAGCATTAACCGTTACAACTGATAATGATTGTTCTTATACATATATTACTCCTGTAGTTACTATAAATGTTCCCGATGCAAGTTTTGTTGCCGATACAACTGAAGGTTGCGAACCTGTTAATGTTGAGTTTACTTATACTGGGACAACACCAGAGACTACTATAGTAAATTATAATTGGGATTTTGATAATGGTCAAGTAAATTCTAATGGAGGACCAGTTGAGACAAGTGTTTTTAATGCAGGAGATTATACTGTAACGCTTACAATTACTGATGAAAATGGATGTGTTGGTATGTCAACTGTTGATATTACAATTGGAACACCTTACGAACCCGCAATTGATGTGTTTGATAATGATGACGAGCATTCGCCTTTACCTGTGGATCACATTATTTGTGCTCAGGATACTTTGGCTCTATGGATACAAGAATGGGATTTGGAAGATTATGAATTTACGTGGTGGATTGATTCTGCAAGTAACGAAGATGTAAATCAGGAATATACCGAATATGCGTTTGATCAGGATACTGGTTGGGTTTATCTTCACATGATTACATTATATAATGGGTGTAGAGATACGATAATGTGGGATAGCTTGTATATTGAAGGACCAATTATTAATTCTATTAATTATACCACAAATTGTGCAAGCCCATTAGATTTTGTATTTACACTTGATTATATAGAAGCTGAAAATTGGGACTGGGAGTTTTATTATATTGAAGAAGCAATAATTTATCCAGTTGAATCTGATATTGGGTCAATTGATGAAACATATCCTATAACATTTCCGTCTCAGCGAAGTTACTGGTGTAAAGTAACTGCATATAATTCAACTACTGGTTGTGAGTTTATAGACTCGGTGCAAGTAAATGTATCTTCGCCGCAGGCAATTTTTGCATTACTTGAAGACGAAGTTTGTGCTCATGAGATGGTCGTTTTAAATGGAAGTCTGTCTCAAAATATTACTGAATATTATTGGGATTATGGTGACGGTACAAATTCGGGGTGGATAACTGAGCCTGCAGTACAACACGAATGGACAGAAGTTGGATATTATACAATAACACTTACTGTACGAGATGGTAACGTATGTGAACATTCAATTACCGATGAAATTCATATTTTAGGTCCCGAGATTCATATTGATGTTGATGAGACGTATGGATGTAATAGTTTGAATGTTACGTTTACAGATGTTTCATTGGCTGATGAGCCAATATCTCAGGTAATTTGGGATTTTAATAATGGCACTCAACTAATTGGATCAGAAGTACAGTATATGTTTGATGAACCTGGCACTTATTCTGTTACTGTGCATGTTACAACAGCTTCTGGTTGTTATGATGATACTACATATACTGATTTGATTACTGTTGCATCTGTAAATGCTGAGTTTTCGGCACCCGAGCAAATAGCCTGTGTTGGAGAAGATATTTTGTTTAGTGCAACAGAAACAGATCCAACGTATGTTTATACGTGGAACTTTGGAGAAGGTGGCGATGTACTTGGAAATAATCCAGAACCTTCTTATATATATTCTGAAGGAGGTAAGTTTGATGTGTATTTGCACGTAGATAACTTATTGGGTTGTACTGATGAGGCAACTTATTCAAATTATATTATTATTCAAGAACCAACAGCCAATTTTAGCCTTGTTAATAATTTATTGCCTTGCTACCCTGCCGAGCCCGAAATTATTCAAAATAGTTCTGTTGTTCCTCCCGAAACTATTCTAACATATCAGTGGATTATGGGAACAAATGACACTATAAATGTCGAAGAACCTGAGTATTTATATACCTTGCCGGGTAGTTTTGAGATTATATTAAATATAGAAACCTCTGCTGGTTGTACTGACACTTATTCTCAAACACTAGTAATTGATGGACCCTCTGCTGATGTTTTTATAAGTGATACTGCTGCATGTGTTGGACAGGAAGTTGAGTTTGAATTAACTAATATGCAGAGTGTTGATGACTTTGAGTGGGTTGTTGGTGGTGGTAATGCATACCATTCTACATCTTTTACACATTCTTACGAGCTTGTCCCACCAGAGGGTTATTACCCCATTACATTAACATTAACTTCTGGTACTTGTGTTGTGTCATTTGTTTACGATATCTATATTTTTGATGTAACAGCTGGTATTGTTATTACCGATTCATTGTCAACGATAATTACTGATGGAGCATGTTCGCCTTTCGAGGCTTTGCTGACAAGCGATTCGGAAAATGCTGTTTACTACACTTGGTATGTTGATGGAGAGGAATATGGCTCAGGAAATCCAGTAGAGGAAATTGTTTTTCAAAATAGCGACGTAGATGATATAAGTCTCGAAATTTCTCTTGCAATTGAAGACGATCATTCATGCACAGATAGTGTTTCTACATCAATAAATGTGTTTGCTTTACCACAAGTTGCAATTCATAATGATACAATTATTTGTTATGGTGATGAATTAGGAGTTTATGCAACCGGTGGCACAAGTTATATCTGGTCGCCAGATGAGGCAATATCTGATATACATAGTCCCACTCCAAGTCTTAGTCCAACTGATAATACAATGTATTCTGTTTTGGTTGTTAATGATAAATTGTGCGAAAAATCCGATTCTTTATATATAACCGTAATGCAAGAACCTAATATTATTATTACTCCTGAAATAGATTCAATATTAATTGGAGATACTGTGTTTTCTAATTTAATTGCCGATCAAGAAAATTTAACTTACACTTGGACTCCCCAGACAAACATATCTTGTTTCGATTGCCCAATGCCATATTTTTATCCACTTGAAAGTACAAGATATAATCTTAAAGTTGAGGATAGCTTGCAATGTTTTAGGCATAATTATTATGTTGATGTGGTCGTAAGAGAAGAGTATTCTCTTGATGTTCCAATGGCATTTACTCCATTAGGACATGATGAAAATCGAATTGTATATGTAAAAGGTTTTGGTATTAAGAAGCTCTTGCAATTTAGAATTTATAATCGATGGGGCGAAGAGGTATTTTATACTGATGATATTAACAAAGGCTGGGATGGATATTATAAAGGTCAAATACAAAATATTGATAATTACAGTTACTATGTTGAAGCAGTGATGTATGATGGCATAGTACAAACCAAAAAAGGGCATATAATGTTAATAAGATAGTATTTGTTGTTTTCTTATTCACACAGACTTTTGTTTTCTGAGGGGGCTAAATTACTGATACAGAGAGTAGTGGTTGTCTAATATAGAGTTTTATTTTCGATATGTCGTCCCTAACCAGACTAGGTGGTGGTATGTTATTTTGTTTTAATTCAAATCGCACTTATTAGTTTTCACTTTTTACTTTCTAACTCATTAAAATTTTAATAACTTTGCAAAAAGAAGTCTTATTATGATAGTTATAACAGGTGCAGCAGGTTTTATTGGTAGTAATATGCTTACCGAATTGATTGAAAGGTCTTATACTGACCTTATTCTCGTTGATGATTTTTCCAAATTAGAGAAAAAGCAAAATTATATTGAAAAAAATGTAAAAGCATTAGTTGACAGAAATGATTTTGGAAAATGGTTAGATGCAAATCATAAATTTGTGCAAATAATTTTTCATCTTGGTGCTAGAACAGACACCGCTGAATTTGATATCGAAGTTCTTTACAAGCTAAACACCGACTACAGTAAAATGGTTTGGCGTAAGTGTTGTGAATATGGATTGCCTTTAATATATGCATCCTCGGCTGCAACTTATGGGATGGGCGAGCTTGGATTTAGTGATGATGAAAATCCAGAAAACTTTAAGCCCTTAAACCCTTATGGTGTTTCAAAAAATGATTTTGATAAATGGGTGTTAGTTCAAGAGAAAAAACCATTCTTTTGGGTGGGGCTTAAATTCTTTAATGTTTATGGACCAAATGAATATCACAAGTCTCGCATGGCATCAGTAATATTTCATGCGTTTAATCAAATATCAAAAACTGGAAAATTAAAGCTTTTTAGATCTCATAATCCCGATTATTTAGACGGAGAGCAAAAACGAGATTTTATTTATGTAAAAGATGTATGTGATATTATGGCATATTTTATGCTAAATCGAAGTAAACCAGGGATATATAATGTGGGAACAGGAGTTGCCGCTAGTTTTAATCAACTTGCTCAATCGGTTTTTGCAGCTTTAGGTAAAAAAACTAATATTGAGTTTATTGATACGCCTCTAGATATTAGAGATAAATATCAATATTATACTTGTGCAGATATTACTAAATTAAGGGC
>JAQUBO010000364.1 GCA_028686735.1 Bacteroidales bacterium | reverse complement strand
AATTAAAACCTGGTCGCAGCCCCTTTTTGAAAGCTTTTCAGTAAGTAATTTTACAATTTCTCCTAAAGATGCTTTTTCACCGGGCCTGTCGGCTTCGTCAATTAGTATTAGAATGCCATCAATTTCGCTATTGGCCAGTTTTATTACTCTCTCAAAGCTCAATACCAGTTCATTCAATATCTCATAAGGTTGAATAAGGTTCTCGTCAATTTTGTGGTAACGAACACCAAGGATTTCCCAATTACTTAAAAAATTCCATACGCCGGCAGCCAGGGTCTTTATTTTTTCTCTTTCGGAAAGGGCACGTTTAAAATCGGCAGCTATTGATTTTAAAATTTCGAAAAAGGTTTGCGTAGAATCAAGTTCAATATTGATTACAATAAAATTCACTTTCTCGGAGTTTCGCAGGGGAATTTTGCCGGTTGCTTGTTGCTCCACCATCAAAAAGAGCGATGATTTACCTAATCCACGTTCACCCTCGATCAAAAAATGTTGTGGATTACCATTCTTTGTCTGAAACAGACTCTGTTCGATCAGTATCATTTCTTCCTTTCGCCCCTGAAATAGCTCGGAAGAAGCAATACTATTTGGTCTGAATGGATTAAATTTCATCTGGTTTGGTTTTAATGCCGCTAATATACGCTAATAATCACTAATAGCTGCTAATAACTGCTAATAACTGCTAATAACCACTAATAACCACTAATGGGGATTAATATTTAATGCGAAACTCGTTTTAAGATTTTAGGAATCACCTTTTAGCATTTCGGCCAGTGCCAAGGTACGGGTAAAATGCCCCATACCAATGGTGGGACCGCCATCGGCACGGAAAATGATGATGCGTTTAGTCATTGAGTAACTTGTATTTTAATTCAGCTAGTTTCCAATCTGTTTCGTTATCAATGTCCTGAACTTCGATTTCAGGCAGTTTAATAGCGCTTCCGTTTTTACAGAATAATGTATTTTGGTCGAGCAAAGCATTGGTTATAACCCAGTAGAAAGATCCGGAATCGTGATAAGCTGGTTTTAAATCCTGGCTCCGGGTTATCAGGTGTTCAGGCCAAATCATTTTTAGCTTGTTGTTAGCATCAAATTCCAAAGCCCTTAAAATAGGATAGGAAAATTCCTCAACCGGTACTACCGATTCCAAATTCTCATCAATAAGTTTTGAAAATGCTTCTTTGATTCGGCTGTGAGATGTTAATGGAGCTGTAGGGAGAATACAGCAAATGTTTTTAAATGTTTTTCCAATGTTTTTGTATTGGTCAACCACTTCAATTAAAACATCGGCCAGTGTTGCAAAGTCATTCGCGTTTTCAGAAGAGCGAAAAAATGGCACTTTGGCTCCATATTGTTTTGCAATTTCGGCAATTTCTTCATCATCGGTCGAAACCATGATTTCATCAAACAGGTTTGATTGAATCGCCGCTTCAATAGAATAAGCAATAATGGGTTTCCCCAGGAAAGGGTTAATATTTTTCCGGGGGATGCGTTTGCTGCCACCGCGGGCGGGGATTATACAAAGATTACTCATAAAACCTGTTGATTTCATTTATAACGTATAGTTGTTCTTCTGTAGTCAATGTTGGATACATCGGCAAACTGATGCAGCGACTGTAATATGCTTCGGCTTGGGATAAATCCCCTTCTTTCCAACCGTATTGTTTGTAATAGGGCATTAGGTGTACGGGTACGTAATGAATTTGCGCAAATATGTTGTGGGCGCGCAGGTGTTGGTACAAGCCCATTCTGTTTTCAACTTCCAGTACGTATAAGTGGTAAGCATGTCCATTTACAACACCCGATTGTCCTTTCACACAAGGATGGCCGCTAAAAGCTTCATTATAGGTTTGTGCAATTTCAATACGCCGTTTCAAGCCTTCATCGGCCCGCTTCAGTTGCGAATGCCCCAATGCTGCCTGAAAATCGGTTAAGCGGTAGTTGTAGCCCAACTCTTGCATTTCGTAGTACCAACTGGGGAAGTTATTTAGCCTTCGGCTGTCATTTTGGGCTTCGCCCGTCATTTGCTTCGCGTCATTAGAAGTTGGTTGTATGCCGAATGCGGTTTCGTGTGTGTTTTGAAAAATTCCGGCATCTTTGGTAATGCCATGGGTGCGAAGGGAAAGGAGTTTTTTATACAGTTTCTCATCGTTGGTGGTAATCATTCCTCCTTCACCCGCTGCAATGTGTTTTACGGGGTGAAAGGAGAAAACCGATAGTTCGGCAAAGATCCCATTTCCACAACGTTGTTTTTCACCTTTGCTATCCACAAAATAGCCGCCGGGTGCGTGACAGGCGTCTTCAATCATCCACAAACCGTATTCATTGGCCAATTTTCTGAATTCTTCCAAGTTAACGGCAAACCCTGCAAAGTCGACAGGGATGATTCCCTTAAAAGTTCCTTTGGGGTGTGATTCAAGTAAGGCTCGTACTTTTTGAATGTCCAAACAATAGGTCAAAGGGTCAATGTCGGCAAAAACCACTTCGCCTCCACAATAGCGAATGCAATTGGCACTTGCCGCAAAGGTTATAGGGGTGGTAATTACCTTGTCGCCCGTTTGTACATTCAAAGCCATTGCGGCTAAATGCAAGGCAGCAGTTCCATTGGAAACAGCTACGGCGTATTTGCAGCCAATGTATTCGGCAAATGCATCTTCAAATTGTGCAATGGCCGGTCCTTGTGTCAAAAAGTCGCCTTTCAATACCGTTACTACGGCATCGATGTCTTCTTGTGTAATGTTTTGACGACCGTAAGGAATCGAATTCATTGTTA
>JAQUBO010000363.1 GCA_028686735.1 Bacteroidales bacterium | reverse complement strand
GGAGATAGTCAGATTCTTGCTCAGCTCCAAAATCTTGACACTAAAGTGATTTTAATAATAAATAAGATTGATTTAATTCAAAAAGATATATTATTACCCATGATTAAAAATTATGGATCGGCTTATAATTTCCACGCTGTTATTCCAGTTTCTGCTAAGACAGCAGAAGGCATTGATGATTTGAATAGGGAGTTACAAAAAGCACTACCTAATGGACCAAAATATTTTCCTGATGATGCAATAACCGATCAACCAGAGCGTTTTATTGTAGCAGAAATAATTCGAGAAAAGATATTGGAATTACTTGAAGATGAGGTTCCCCATGGAACAGGAGTTGAAGTTATTTCTTTTAAGGAGAGATCTAATGGCAATATTATTGATCTTGAAGTCAATATATATTGCGAAAAAGAGTCTCATAAAGGCATTATTATTGGTAAAAATGGAAGAATGCTTAAATTAATTGGTACCAATGCCAGAACTGATATTGAAAAACTTTTAAATATTCATATTTATTTGCAACTATGGGTAAAAACAAAAAAAGATTGGAGAAACAATAATTTTATGCTAAAAAGTCTGGGATATGAATAATGGAATTTGTATAATATGTAACTTAACTTATAAATGATGAAAATATTTTCAGGTATACAAAAAATGTTTTCGAGGTATCCTAATTATGTGATAATGGTTTCTATAAATAAAAGGGGGATATATAATGTTAAAGGATTTCTTTTGGAGAACATTTGAAAATACCGGTAATATAGATAATTACATGTTTTTTAAAGAATTAAGTAACTTTGAAAACCAGAATAATGAGATTAAACAAGCTAAAAATGAGTCTGCCACAGGATTTAATGATGGAGGATGTAATTAACTTCATTGCCAATCTATGTACTTTAGCCCATGCTTAAGCTATAATACATCTATATAAAGACATATTATTTGTTTTGTTTAGGGAGCTATTATGGCTTATGTTACAACAAAAGGTATAGTAATAAAAACTGTCAATATTGGTGAAGCAGATAAAATAATTACCCTTTTATCGGAAGATTTAGGTAAAATTCAAACATCTGCAAAAGGGGCTAGACGACCTAGAAGTAATTTTGTTGCTGGGAGTCAATTTTTGTGCTACTGTGAATACACCTTATTTAAAGGTAGAGATATGTATTTGCTAAATAGCTGTGATGTAATAGAATCATTTTATAACATTAGGAATGATATTTATAGGCTGACATATGCGTCACATATGGTAGAAATTATAAATGATATAGTCCAAGAAAATATGAAATCTTCTGATTTGTTACGCCTTTTTTTGAACACCTTGCATTATTTAGCATATACAGACAAATCACCAGAGCTCATCACCAGAATTTTTGAGCTCAGGGCCTTAGCCTTATCAGGTTTTGCGCCTCAAGTAGATGGATGTATTCGGTGTGGTAAAGAAATAAATACAATTGACCATTTTCTTTTTGATTTTCGAGATTGTCGTTTTGTTTGTTCTGATTGCCAAATGAGTGAAGGAGAAGAAATACGTATCTCAAAAGGCACTGCCAAAGCTCTATTTTATATTGTATATGCAGTTGAAAAAGAGTTGTTTAACTTTGAACTCGCACCAAACATATTGTCTGAGCTAGGTGCATTTAACGAAAGATATTTGGTTGATAGACTAGAAAAATCATATAAAAAGTTAAATTTCTTAAAAAAACTAAAAAAATAAGCACAGGTTTAAACAAATAGTTTAAACTCAGTGCTTTGGTGTCGAGAGTGGGACTTGAACCCACACGGTGTGCACCATACGCCCCTCAAACGTACGCGTCTGCCAGTTCCGCCACCCCGACATTTAACGTGCAAATTAGATTATACTAGCATATTTTAAACATGTCAATACTTTTGTAATAAATCTTTTTGTAAACTGATACAATACCCTATGAAGACGTGACTTTCATATGCTAAATACCTTTTCACACATCATAAAACTGTTGGAACTGTTGAATAGAATAATAATTGTTGGTACAATAAGAGTGTGTTCGATACATTCTTAGAAGAAGGTGGATTATAATATGGCAGGTTTTTTTGGTTTATTTGACTATACTAAACCCGGTCCCGGAGTATCAAAAGATGAGCCTAGACGAAAAGGTATATTCTTATTCTTTGAGTTATTTTTTCGTAAATTTTGGAATCTTGTAAAAATGAATCTTTTGTTTCTTGTTTTTAATATCCCGGCGATTATTTTATCAATGTTTGCACTTGGATTCATTTTCCAAAGGACATTTGTACCTGATGACCCATTGGTAGAGCTTTTAGTAAGATTTTCCTTAAGCAGTTTTTTGGTATGTATTCCTGTTATAACAGTAGGTCCTGCACAAGCTGGTTTTACGTATATAATAAGAAATTTTGTTAGAGAGGAACCTACCTTTTTATGGTGGGATTTTTAAGACAGTGCAAAAACTAATTTAAAACAGAGCTTGATCATTTCCATTTTGGATTTTATTTTTCTGATTTTATTTGGTATTGCAATAAATTTTTACCTGGGCATGGGCGGTTCTTCAGTTTTTATTTATTTAATAGTAGGCTTTTTAGTAACGGTATTTGTAATTTTTCTTATGATGCATATATATTTATATCCTATGCTTGTTACATTTAAGCTAAAGATACGTGATTTATTTAAGAATGCACTGATATTCTCTATGCTAAAGTTCTTCCCTAACTTATTAATCTTGATATTATGTTTTCTGATTGTTCAAGTAACCTTTATATACCCTGTTATTGGAGTGTTTTT
>JAQUBO010000362.1 GCA_028686735.1 Bacteroidales bacterium | reverse complement strand
TACATTTATACAGCGCCAGCTTGTTGCACCTGGTAAAATTTGCACTGTTTTATTTGTAATGATATTATCCTCTGAATCACAAGTACCTGTTATTGTTGCTACTCCAACGTAAGTTGGTTCATATTTCGCTATCCAAAAGCCAAGTTTTGAGCCTTCTACATCAAAAGCTGGATGAAGAAAGTGATTATCTGATGTATTTTTGGTATCAGCATTATATTCTTCTGTTGGTTTTATATTTGTGCTACTGTCATTATCATTTGTTGTACCTCGTAAAAATTCGATATCGATTGTCCCGGTTGTACTTGAGTGGTAACCATCAGTTATTTTATATGCATATCTTGGAATCCATACCCAGTATGAGCCATCAGCTGTTTTTGCATTAGCCCACTTTTTAGCATTATAATCATACCAATCTTCATCATAATTAACTGGAGATGCTTCTTCATATATCTCTTTCTCATCATCCCAAACCCATTTTACTGGAGTCATTCCCGTAAATAAGACAGGTCGATTTACTCCTTTTTTTTCATTATAAGGACCTTTAAAATAAACATTACATACTGTTTTTCCTGAGTCTGCGCCAGTTATATCTAATGTCCATTTGGTTCCATTCCAAGTTGCTGTTCCCTCTGCGTTTGATTCTTCCTTGTTTGTTTTACATTCTACTGTTGCAATGAAATCACTGGTTGTTGGAAAAGTAGTTGATATATCTCCATCGATAATCGCTGCAATCGTTACATCTTCGTTATATTCATTTATTATTTGATTTTGGAGTGCTAGGGTGCTATGGATATATCCAGCATTTATATCAAATAATAAATAATATCCGTTATCAGTATTATTGGTAATACCTAATCTTACTATTTTAGATTCACTTGCTGGAATTTCACCTGTTACTGCATCAGTTGTTCTTGATGAATATTCAACTAATAAGTTTTCTGGTGTATCTATTAGAGAATCACAATCTTCATTAGTGCATACTTTATAGATTAGTTCATATTTTGAATCTACTGTATTAAGTGAGTCTATTATAATATTTGCTATTGTTTCTTCATTTGCTGGAACATAAATAGTTGTTGTTTTAGTTCCATTTATTACTAAGTTATAATTCATATCTGCATCTTTTAAAGTTGATACAATACTTAATAATACTATGCAAATACAAGTAGCAAGTATTATAAATTTTTATAACAAAAGTTATATTTCTTAATCATTTTATCAATCCTTTAATTTACTATAGCATATTTTGTCGTCTTTGGGAAGACATACTTTTAAACTTATATTTGAAATAATTAGTTTAAAGGTTGGTAATAGATATGATAAGATATACAAAAGAATATTTATCTAATTTAGTTCGAAAAAATATTAGGAAATATCGCAAAGAAAAAAAGCTAACTCTTCAAGAGTTAGCAGATAAAGTAAATATGTCGCATGGTTATATGAGGGATTTAGAATGTTTTAAATTAAATAAAACCCCATCTCTTGAAACGATTGGTTTAATAGCAAATGCTCTTCAAATAGATATTAAAGATTTATTTATTGAGTAAATACGTTTTTTAAAAGAACAACATATTCAGATTTTTATAAGTTACAATAGATAACTGTTGGATAGTTTCATTAAAAATTTTTATTTCTCCAAATACTAGAGGATTATTTTCATAATCAGTATCAATATTTATTTCCTCAATTATTGAATAATAAGATAGTTTTTGACTTTCGTTAATATTAATAGTGGGTAGTTATGTTATGATTTCCATATGTAAATGTGCAGCTCTTTCATATACTGTTAATTCCTGCCACTTATTCTCATAATTTTCTTTAAGTTCAGCCATTTTTATTGGAACCAAATCAGGTTTTATAAAATCTATTTCTTTACCACTGGAAATTATCATGTGATTTTCACACTCTTTATAATTTCCAGCACCATCTATAACACCACTACCAATTATAGTTGATGGAGCCTTCTTATTGTATTCAATATATCTTTATCTTCGTTAGTAATATCAAAAATGACACCAAACTCATTTAATAAATATTTTATATATATTTTTTTCATTTCTTCGCTAAAATTAGTTATTGTATTATTTATTTTAACTAAATCAAATATTCTATCAAGCATATTTTATCCTTAATTATTTAAATTAAACCTACCAAGTTTTTTTAATCATCAAGAAAATCTTTAAGTTTTCTAGTATTTTTAGGGTGTCTCATTTTTACTAATGCTTTTTGTTCTTGTTTTAAAATGGGAGTTTTAGAACAGCCAAACATTTCAGCAACTTCTTCTAAGGTTTTTCTATGTGCATCATCTAAACCATATCTTAATAGAATTATTTGTTGCTCACGGTAAGTTAAGCTTTGTAATGCTTCTCGAACAATATCAACTTTTAATCCAGAAATAACATCATTGAATAATTGTTCCTCATCTGTTCCAACAATATCTTCAATAGTCATTTCATCGCCATCTTTGTTATGTCCAATAGGTGCATCTAAACTCATAACACCACTATGTTTATTACTCTTTTTTATTTCCATTTTTATTTGATTATCAATTGCTATAGATATGTATGTACTAAAAGCTTCAATAGGTTTTTCAACATTAAACTTATTAATTGCATTAATCAACCCAATAGTACCAGCTGACTTTAAATCATCATATTCTACTCCACTATTTAGATGTCTTTTAACAAAACAACCAACGAATCCCATGTTAGATGCCACTAATAAATCTAATGCTTCTTGATCGCCTGTTTCTCGATAAAAATTAAGTATTCTTGAAGTTTCTTCA
>JAQUBO010000361.1 GCA_028686735.1 Bacteroidales bacterium | reverse complement strand
CCATGGAAACGGTGAAGTGGTTTTGATGGAAAAAGTAAGTGTATGTCAGTTAGGGACTGTTCTTCAGCTGCCTTCATCTATACATCAAGTATTACTGAATCCCAAAGACGGATCAATACGCCGAGTGGAAAAATAATCTTGTGTTTTAAGTTTTTTCGGAATTTTTTTTCAGGAAACATGATATTTTTTCAAGGCCCTCTGTTAGTTCCGGGAGTGGCCGTGCGATATTGAACCGGACAATTTTTTCGGCTTTTTCGCTGAAATGAATTCCTGGAACGACGGCTACTTTTTGATAATCGAAAAGTTTTACTGCAAACTCAAAGCCATTGGAAAACGTTTCGGGAAGCTCTGCCCAGACAAAATATCCTCCATCCGGTTTTTTGCAGTTGAATCCCATAGCATCGAGTTTTTTTGAAGCGAATTGGTAATTTGCGGCAAGGATTTTTCGCAGGTTTCCGGAATAAGTTTCCCCAAAATTATTTTTTGCAATAAAACGTGAAAGAGCTTCCTGCAAGACTGAATTGGCACAGAGACCGGTATAGTCATGTAATGAGCGTAATGAAGAACAATGAGCTTCATCGTGTATAAGAAATCCAACACGCCATCCGGTGATGGAAAACCATTTTGAAAATCCGTCAACGATAAAAAGATAGGGGTTTAGTTTTGAAAGCGGAACGTAAGGTTTTGTTTCAAAATACAGTGTTCTGTACACCGAATCAAAAACGAGAAAGCATTCTTTTTGCTGACATAATTCAATCAATGCGTTTACGCTTTCTTTTGAAAACATGATTCCATGCGGATTTCCGGGTGAAGCCAAAAAGATCAGCCGAACATTATCCGATTCAATTTTTTCTTTTATTTGAGCAAGAGGCAGTTGTTTGTTTTCATCAGGATCGAGTTCGATGAACGGAAGTCCGAATTGTTTTGGAAGTTGGTGGTAGGATTCGTATGGCGGAGTGAATGAAAGAGTTGTGAATCCACCTTTGGTTTGACGCATGACATATAAAAAAATCAGGCATAGCGCTTCGGTTGCGCCCTGCATGATGATCATATTTTCTTTTTTCAGCGGGAACTGGTCAGAAAAATAAGCCAGTAATTCTTCCAATAGTGTAAAATTGCCAATCCCCGGTGGATACTGGTGGATATTTTCATGTGCTATGTTTTTCAATTCATCCAGCAATTCCTGTGGAGGGTTGAATCCGGGGATTCCTTGGGCAAGATTGATTCCTCCGTGTTGCTTAACGAGAGTGCTGAAATAACTTATTAAGGATCCTTCAGGTAGTTTCATTTAAAAAAAATAGGTTAGCGGCAGTAAAGTTATAAATCTGGTAGAGATTTTGTAACTTTACGAAAATTTTTTTGCCATGAAAAAATACATGATTGCATTTGCTGCTGTATTGGTTATGTTTACGGCTTGTGACACGCTTAATAAGCTGAATCTTCCAACCAATGTACCCGTTGTACTTAGTGAAGGAGATGTTGCAAATGGGTTGAAGGAAGCCCTGAATGTCGGCACCAACAATGCCATTGGGATGCTGGGAAAAGCTGATGGAATTTTGAAAAATCCTTTATTCATGATTCCATTTCCGCAGGAAGCCATCAAAGCCAAGGAAAAGTTGCAGCAGCTAGGTATGGAAACCCTGCTTGATAATTTTGTTGCTACAATGAATCATGGTGCAGAAAATGCAGTCGCAAAAGCTGGTCCGATATTCCTGAATGCGATTACTGCAATGACCATCACCGATGCGATAAACATTCTTAAAGGGGCTGATAATGCTGCCACGGAGTATTTTAAGTCTAAAACAACGGCATCACTTACTGCTTTGTTTAAACCCGAAATTACAAAGGCGCTGGATGCAGTGAATTGTACCAAATACTGGTCTGATATTACTGGCACGTATAACAAAATACCGTTGGTTACACCAATAGAAACTGATTTATCGAAATATGTTACAGAGAAAGCATTGAGTGCGCTTTTCCTGCAGATTGCAGCCGAAGAAAAGAAAATTCGCACGGATCCGGCAGCACGTATTAATGATATTCTTAAAAAAGTATTTGATCCCAATGCCATTGTACAATAAACTGCGGGTAGTTATTCTGGCGCTCACTGCTTTGTTTATTACTTCCTGCATTGAGTTGGAGGAACGTATAAAAATTTATCCTGACAAAAGCGGTGATTATTCATTGAAGCTTGATATGGGGGCCTTGACTCAAAGCGGCATGGATGCATTTAAGCCATCAGAAGATATTCTGAATTTTCCAAAAACGGTGGAGAATGCAGTGAAAGATGTTGCTGGCATTACTGATGTTAAAACCATTTCAGATACAAAAAAGGGATTATATCAGGTTTCGTTTCATTTCAAAAATCATAAGGTGTTTAAAAAGGCGCTTCGACAGCTGGCTGGAATGAAATATGGATTTGTTGTTCCCAAATACATGAAAGTTGGCAAGCATCGATTCAGCAAAAAAAACATCGGGCCTCTGATAGCAAAACAAATCAACAAACAGGAGGATAGTCCCTTATTGCAGGATTTCATGGGGGTTGAAGTATCATCAATGATTAATGTGAAAACAATTATTGAAACGCCACACGAAGTAAAAAAGGTGAAAAAAAATGCGCGTGCAGTGAAATCAGATGATCCGGAAATTGTTGAAATCAAAAGTACTTTGAAAGATATACTGAACGGATCGAGTACGGGAGTTGTGGTGAAGTTTTGATATACACAGTGCTCATTTTTGTATTCAATTACAATCTTGTTTTATACACTTATATAAAGCAAAGCATCTTTTTATTAGCTTTG
>JAQUBO010000360.1 GCA_028686735.1 Bacteroidales bacterium | reverse complement strand
AAAAAATAATATATGAGTTATCGGACATCAAAATGCTACAATAGTCTCTCGCAGACAACAATTTTATACGGCATTCATGATGTCATTTATAATAATTATCACTACCGGCTGATACAGGCAGACAAGTGATAACTATAGCCGGAAAGATATTACACTGTTCAAGGCCAAGCTCTTGCAATCTTGATGCCGGGAAGGGCTATCCTGAGCGACAGTGTGGAGGTAGAAATGAAACTGGGGATTGTGGGATTACCTAACGTTGGTAAATCCGCTTTGTTTAATGCGATAACTAAGGCCGGTGCGGAAATAGCAAATTATGCTTTTTGTACCATCGAGCCCAATATCGGTGTCGTGGGTGTGCCGGATGAGCGTTTAGAGATACTCGCCGAACTGGAACATTCCGCCAAAATCACCAAAGCCACGATTGAATTTTTTGATATCGCAGGTTTAGTTATAGGTGCCAGCCACGGTGAAGGTCTTGGCAATAAATTCTTAGCAAACATTCGTGAAGTAGACGCGATAGTGCATGTATGCCGCTGTTTCAAAGATATGAACATCAGTCATGTCGCCGGCAGTATTGACCCGATAAGAGACTTTCAGACTGTTGAGCTGGAATTGATCTTGTCCGACATCGAGCTTCTGGAGCGCAGGTTGGAGAAGGTTGAACGTATGGCCAAAAACCAAGATTCTAAGTTGATGGCGGAAGTTGCCCTCATTAAGAAACTTCTCTCCTTTCTCGAAGAAGAACAACCGGCACGAGACTATGTTCCGGAAACAGCAGAAGAAAAGCATTTCATGAAAGACTTCTTTCTTCTTACATCCAAACCAATATTGGTAGTTGCTAATGTCTCTGAAGAAGACGCAGCCGTCGGCAACGAGCTTTCTCAGGCTTTGACTGATTATTTTGCGAAGGACGGTGTAGAAGTAATTGTCATCAGCGCTCAAATAGAGGCGGAAATCCAGGAGCTGCAGCCCGAAGAGCACGCAGATTATTTAGCGGAAATCGGCTTGAAAGAAAGCGGTCTTGATCGCTTGATTAAGGCCAGCTATAGTACCTTAGGACTGATCAGTTTTCTCACTTCCGGGCCGACTGAGACCAGAGCCTGGACAACATTTATGGGCAACAGAGCTCCGCAAGCTGCGGGAGTTATCCATAGCGATTTCGAACGTGGTTTCATAGCTGCCGAAGTTGTACCCTACTCAATCTTAGCTGAGCTGGGCTCTATTAATAAAGCCAAAGAAAGAGGGGCAGTGCGCAAAGAAGGCAAAGAATACGTGATGCAGGATGGCGATGTAGTTTTATTCCGTTTCAACGTTTAATTGGGCGAACTGTAAAAGTTAGCCAAATTCACAGGCATTTACATATACAAAAGTTGCTTCGGCTCAATATCTCTTACAGAGGAGCAAAGTGACATGATATTTAAAAGAAGATCAACAAATATTATGTGTTGACACCCTTGCATGATAAATCAAATGTAGATATTGATGCACTAACTTGGTTCTAGACACTTCTACACTAACTTGGTGCTAGACACTTCTACACTAACTTGGTGCTAGACACTTCTATACTAACTTGGTGCTAGACACTGTTATACTGAGGAACAGATACACCGGTACCGGGGGTTGATATGAAACTGGGGATTGTAGGTCTGCCCAATACAGGCAAAAGCACTTTGTTCAAGGCTCTGACCAAAAGCAATGTTGAAATCGCGAACTACCCGTTCTCCACGATTGATCCTAATATCGCAGTTGTCCCTGTGCCTGACAGCAGATTGGATCATTTGTGTGAAGTCTATCAACCGGATAAGTGCATTCCCGCGATTTTAGAAGTAGTGGATATCGCAGGTCTGGTGCGCGGAGCCAGCCGAGGTGAAGGACTGGGCAACAAATTCCTGGGCAATATCCGCGAAGTCGACGCGATTATCCATCTGATACGCTGTTTTGATGATCCGGATATCGCCCATGTCGATGGCAGCATCAACCCCATACGCGACGTTGAATCGATAGATATCGAATTAATTTTCGCCGATCTGGAACATTTGCAAAGGCAAATTGACAAGATCTCCCGCTCAGCTAAAGGCGGTGACAAGAGCCTGCTCCGGGAGTTGGGATATATGCAAAGCTTGCAGTCTCATTTGGAGAGCGGACTGCCGGCTCGCACTTTCCCGGATGTGAACTTATACCCCAACCTCTTTCTTCTCACGGCCAAGCCTGTACTCTATGTGGCCAATGTAGCTGAATCGGAAATCGGTACGGCTAACCCGCAGATAGGTAAAATTAAAGACATGGCAGCTGCCGAAGGCGCTGAGCTGATAGAAATCTGCGCTGAAGTCGAAGCGGAAATTTCCGAGCTTGATGATGAAGAAAGAGATTTTTTCCTTGAGGAGCTGGAGTTGCCGGCCAGCGGGCTGGAGCGGATTATTCGTTCCGGCTATAAGCTACTGGGGCTTATCTCCTTTTTTACTTTCGCAGTGCCTAAAGAGGTGAAAGCTTGGACGATTGTCGCAGGGACTAAGGCTCCTCAGGCCGCGGGTACAATACACAGTGATTTTGAGAAGGGTTTTATCCGGGCTGAGGTCGCATCCTATGATGATTTCGTTACCTATGGTTCCTCTATGGCCGCAGTCAGGGAAAAAGGCAGATACAGGTCTGAGGGTAAGGAATACATGGTTCGCGATGGGGATATTATATTATTCCGCTTTAATGTCTGACAAAGAATCGTCTGCCGTGGCGCTCATACTTATTTTAGATCTATGGAATCTGTCTTAGGCTCCGACTGGTGCTTTGACTTGGCATCAGCATTCAGG
>JAQUBO010000124.1 GCA_028686735.1 Bacteroidales bacterium | reverse complement strand
AAAAAATTGAATCTTAATAAATTAACTAAATATAATAATCAAATGAAAGTAATAACCAAATTATTTAAAAAACTAATATTGTTTATTCCTCTTAGTATGCTTGCTATTTCAGGCTTTGCACAACAAAAATATAATTCATGGTTTACAAATAATTCTCTACGTATCGATTATTATCATTCGGGAACAGATAAAACTGAGGTCATAATGTTAAAGGAAATGCGAAAGGAGGAATTTTGGGGTGGCACAAAAACCAATTTGATAGATCCTTTCAATTATGGTAGTTATAGAGTAAACGTTTATGATTCTGCAAGTAATACTATAATATTTACTTATGGATTTTGCAGTTTATTTGAGGAATGGCAATTTACTGATGAAGCAAAAATTTTACAAAAAGGCTTTCCCGAGTCAATAATAATTCCTTTTCCTAAAAAGAACATTAGAGTGGAGCTTTTAAGCAGACAATTCGAGGATAATAAATTTAGAAAGATCTTTGAACTTTATATTAATCCCTTTGATGTAAACATTAAAAATGAAAAAACAGTAAGTGCGGAAGTTCAAAAAATACATTACAGCAATACATCTGACAAAGCTCTCGATTTAGTGTTTTTAGCAGAGGGCTATACTAAAAATGAAAAGCAAAGTTTTTACGAGGATGTAAGATCTATTAGTAAATACTTATTAGATTTACCTCCTTTCAATACACTAAAAAACAAAATAAATATATGGGCGGTAGCAGCTATTTCGGCCGAGAGTGGAACAGATAAACCACATAAAGGAATATGGAAATCAACCGCTCTTAATAGCAATTTCAACACATTTGGTAGCGACCGATACCTTACAAGTTCTGATTACCATGCAATAAGGAATTATGCTGCATTAGCACCCTGTGACCAAGTATGCGTATTAGTAAATACTGAAACTTATGGCGGAGGCGGAATTTATAATTATTGGAATATATCAAGTGCTAAAAATAGCTATATCAATGAGGTGTTCTCTCATGAACTGGGGCATTCTTTGGGAGCTCTTGGAGATGAATATTATACCGATGAAGTAGCAACCGAAGATATTTACAACAAAAAAACAGAACCATATCAACAAAATCTTACAACATTGGTAAATTTTGACTCAAAATGGAAAGATATGCTAAACAAGAATACGCCAATACCAACTCCAGTAAATGAAGAAAATATTAACAAACTTGGTGTTTATGAAGGTGGTGGCTATCAGGCAAAAGGAATTTATCGCCCGTATATGAATTGCAAAATGAAAGCTTTAGGATATGACTTTTGTCCAGTTTGTCAAAAAACTTTAGAAGATGTAATTAATTATTATGCGGAATAATTGTAATTTTTTAGAAGTATAAGAAAAAGTAACTCAGAGGGAAAGAAACCACAAGGAGCACAAAGAAAAAGGGAACAAACCGGAAACTGTTTAAGAAACATTAATCTTCAAAAAGCAAATGCTTAACAGATTTCCCACCTCTCTCAATAAGTTTTAGTGCCTCAATTCCAATTTTAATATGATCTTCAACAAACTTTTCGGTAACCCCCTGATCGCTAGAATCGGTTTTAACTCCTGTAGAAATCATAGGTTGGTCGCTCACAAGCAAAAGAGCTCCGGTCGGAATACTATTAGCAAAACCCACACTAAAAATTGTAGCGGTTTCCATATCTATAGCCATTGCTCTAGTTTTGCGTAAATATTTCTTAAATCTTTCGTCATACTCCCACACACGTTTATTTGTTGTAAGAACCGTTCCTGTCCAATAATCTCTTCCATAATCTCGAATAGATGTAGAAACAGCGCGTTGTAACATAAAAGCCGGTAAAGCCGGAACCTCTGGCGGTAAATAATCATCGCTAGTCCCTTCACTTCGTATTGCTGCAATAGGTAGTATTAAGTCGCCGAGTTTATTTTTTGCTTTAAGCCCACCACATTTCCCTAAAAACAATACTGCTTTAGGAGTAATAGCACTTAATAGGTCAACAACCGTGGCAGCATTCGGACTACCCATACCAAAATTTATTATCGTAATATTTTGTGCTGTAGCATTCGACATGTTTTTATCAAGCCCTTCAACAGGCACAGAATTATACTCGGCAAAAAGATCTACATATAACTGAAAATTTGTTAATAAGATATATTTACCAAACTCTTCAAGTTTTTTACCAGTGTATCGTGGTAACCAATTATTTACAATTTCTTGTTTTGTTTTCATAGTATTGTTTTTGCAAATATAACAAATTTCAAAATTATGAACAGTAATAAACTCACAATATAAAAAAAAAGCGATTAGAATTAACTAATCGCTTTTAATACGGTCAAATCTCTATTACGAAATTTTTATTTGACGTGATAATTTAGCTTCCTTATCTTTAGGTATAATTACCTTTAAGACACCTTTATCATAATTTGCCTCTATCTTTTCTTTATTAACATTATCGGGCAAACTGTATGACTTTTTAAAGCTTCCGTAACAGAAACCTCGGTAATAGTATTTTTGCTCTTTTTTCTCTGATTCGACCTCTTTCTCGCTAGAGATTTGTAGTACATTATCATTTACTTCAATTATAAAATCTTTCTTTTCCAAACCTGGAACAGCAGCTTCTACAACAAAGTCCTTATCTGTTTCAAAAACATTAAATTCAGGTCTTGTAAACAATACTGAATTTTCACTAATCTCTGCTGAGTCGTTAAAAAATGCATCAAACATTGAAGGTAAGTAAGCATTTGGATTTCTTTTAATTAACATAATTTTTCCTCCTATTATTTATTAGTTATTAATTATTTTTTTCATAAACATTAATAACAAAAGATATTCCAATACATTTTTTGAACAATAATGTCGTATTTCTACCCAACAAGCTGACAATATGTCTCTAAAAGCCTAAACCCAATGCCATAATGTCGCCTTTCAGTAATTTATTATATGTTTTTTATAAAAAACGAGTACTAATTGTTAAAGTAAGATGTTAATTTTGTATTTTTACATTATAAATTAAAAAACATGAGAAAGACAGTTGCTGCCATATTTTTTTTCACGTCAATTATAAGCGTTTTTTCTTTTGCTCAGACGTATCAATTACCCAATGGCGGTTTTGAGATATGGGATGGTTCAGGTACAAATGATGAGCCTTCATTTTGGAATAGCTTTCCTACTGCAGCTTGTGATTTAACTGGATTAGCAGCCTTAGGTTGCAATTCGGCAACTGCAACCCGACATCAAAAATCAACAGATATCAGGCCAGGCTCACCCGACAATTACAGTTGCAAAATCTATGCAAGCTCGGTATTAGGCATTATAGCAAATGGAACAATTACAACTGGACAAATCCGAATAGGAAGCACAACACCATCAAGTCCTGAGAATTACAACATTACCAAAACCATAGATCCTAACTTTAAGCAGCATCTTCATGCTAAACCAGACTCTATTGTGTTTTGGGCAAAATTTGTATGTCCATCAGAAACACAATATGCAAGAATGAACGCAGTTATCCATGATAATTATAATTATTTAGACCCTTCGGAATCAGACCCTAATGCATCTCATCATGTTGTGGGACAAGCTGTTCTAAATTTCACTCGTGGAAATCAAGATTGGAAAAGATATTCGATACCTTTCGATTATAATTACCCAGCAAGCACACCATATTATATTTTATTAACTTTTACTACAAATATGCTACAAGGTGTTGGATCAACAAGCGACCAGATTTTTATTGATGATGTTGAACTAATTTATAATACAAATTTAGAAGCAATACTAGTTGATGGAGTATTGATTGATGACTTTAATCCAAATTCTGCAAACCACTATATTGATTACAACTGCGGTGCATCTCCTACTATTTCTGCTCAAGCATCAAATCCTAATGCTATTGTCAATATAACACAAGCTAACGGGACAAATACTTGTGAGATTGAAGTGAGCAATGGCGACCAAACAAGAATTTATACAATTCATATTAATTATTCAAACTATAGTAATATTTATGATGAGATATGTAAAGGAGAAACATACAACAATAATGGATTTGAATTAGGAATACAAAATACTGCTGGAACATTTGTACATACAGAACTTTTTTATTCCTCCGAATTTTGCGACAGTCTAATTGCCTTGCATCTTACAGTTCATCCAACATTTGAAACCGACACTAACTATATTATGATTTGTGAAACTGGCGAATATAATTTTTTTGGAAACATTATAACTGAGGCAGGTATTTATGACACTACACTAATTTCACAACATGGTTGCGACAGTACAATAACTCTTGAACTAAGTGTTGGTGATTTTTACAGATCCTATATTAATGCCTCAATATGCAATGGAGAAACATACTCTGAAAATGGGTTTAACCTCTCTACTAGCGGTACCGACACTTTGTTTTACATCGCCACCAATTCTTGTGACAGCATAGTTATTCTTAATCTTACCGTAAACCCATCATACACAACAGAGATATTCGACACAATATCACAGGGAGCCGTTTATTCGGAAAATGGTTTTGAAATATTTGCGACTAATATCTCTGGAGATTTCTTTTTTACCTATACGTTAGAAACAGTAGTTGGATGTGATAGCGTTTTAAACCTGCATCTTAACATTATTGCCGAGCCCGAAGACAGTACTGAAACCAATTCAACAGATTTTGGATTTATGCTATACCCCAACCCTGCATCGGACGAAATAACAGTTAAATCTGAAAAACATATTGATAAAGCTTTAGACTTTATTATATATGACATATTCGGAAAAATTATTTATAGCGGAGTTATCAACAAAGATGAAACAAATATTGGAATCGAAGATTTTGCACCTGGAATATACTTTATTAAGATTTTTGCAAATAGCGATAAAAGAAATTCTATAAAATTTCTTAAATATTAAGACAAGAAAGTGATTACACAAACCTTGAAGTGTATCATTATCGATGTTAGTAAAACATAATTTGGCACATTTTCTAAAAAAATATTTCGAAAATAACCACTACTCATATTATAAATAAACTTACTTTATTTATAACATCATGACTAATAAGTCTTTTATACAACTTAGTAAACAATTAACTTATTAACAACTTCTTTATAAAAAAAAAAGTTTTTTTTTTTGTATGACATATTTTTTATTATTTTTACTGCCGTTATTTAGAGGGAAGCCGAAAACTCAATTTGAATTAGAGTAGGCATAATTATAAATTATTACAACTATGACCGAAGAACAAAAACCCGTTCAAAAGAAAATGATTATGGCATTAATTTGCTGGTTTGGCGGATCACTTGGAATTCACAGATTAATGATGGGCTACAGCAACTGGTGGTTAATGTTAATCACTCTTGGTGGTTGCGGTATCTGGACTATATATGATCTAATCATGATCTTAACAGACAAGATGCCAATGGCTGATGGAAGACCATTAGAAAAATAGTCATCAATCTAAAAAAGAATAGGGATAGGGATAGCTATTCCTATTCTTTTTAAAACTACAAAACAAAATTATGGAAAACACAAAAAACTGTATTAAATGTGGTGCGCAAATTCCGGCTGAGGCAATGATATGTCCTGTTTGTGGAGCAAACCAACAACAACAACAACAACAACAACAGCAACAGCAACAACCTGTTCAACAACCAATTCAAACTCAAAATAATCCTGCAGTTAGCGATAAAGAAAAAACAACTGCTCTTATTTTAGCTATATTACCCTATGTTGTTCAAATCCACGGACTACAAAGATTTTACACAGGACATATTGGCATTGGAATAATTCAACTTTTAACTTGGGGAGGTTGTGGTATTTGGACACTTATTGACTTGATACAAATAATATCAGGTAATTTTAAAGATGCAGAAGGAAGAACACTCAAAGAATAAGACAAAAAAATCTAAGAAAAAAATTATTAATAATATTATTTTCCCATATTTAAGGAAGAATATTATTATTACAATTATAGTAGGATATTATCTTATTGGATTAATCTTATACATGTTCGCTGAAATCGACATTTTAATACCGTGTATTTGGTACACGCTTTTTGATATAAGATGTCCTGGTTGTGGCTTAACAACAGCATTTATTCATTTACTTTCACTTAATTTTACTGCTGCCTGGGATGCAAACCCTTTAATATTTATTGTTTTACCAGGCATGAGTTTTTATATTATTAAAGATTTCCTACGATTTGTACGAAACAACAAATAGAATTACTACAAAAAAGGATAAATATTACTCAAAAACTGTGAATTAGTGTCCGCCTATAATATTATTTGTATTTTTGTACTCAATGAAAACAACAATTCACATATTAACACTATTAATCGTCTTTACATGTTTATCAAACATTGCCAGTAGTCAAATTATAAATAAACATATTGAGGCAAAAAATCATATTGTAAGACTACACGACAGCTCTGTCCTATTAGTTCGTTTGCAAACAAAAGAACGCTCACTGCGAGCATATAGAGACGCTGGACGAAATAAATTTGCCGATAAAGAAGAACTCAAACAAAAGGCTCTTAATCAACAGATAATTAATGCATTTAGAAAAAACTTTAATTTTTGTGATGTGTATTTTTTTTATTCTGATAAATCATTAGACATAAAAAATGCTGAATTTTCAAAACTTGTATTTTTAAATGATAGCTTGCACGAAGATACGTCAATTTCGCCAAATTTAAAAAAACACTATGTTTATATTGCTGAGTTTAAAACAATTACACCCGAAACAGGGATTAAAGGTTTGGTAATTATGGATAATAATTTTAATCCGCTTAATAAACCTTTTCCTTATTATGCAAAAAATCCGTTTTTTGCGTCAAAATCAAAATTTGCTTTTACTACAGTTAAGAGACTTAATGTAAACCTACATCACTTTTATGACAGTCAGAAATGACAGAATTTGCTACTCCAAAGATAAAGATTGCAATTCTTTTACAAACTTTTCAATCTGAGTATCATCAAAGCCTTTTTCTTTTGCTGCTGATTCTAAAGTTCCCCAAATTGGTTCGCCACAAATAACACAGCGAATTCCTTTTTCTGACAAATACTTCATAGATTTCGGAACTTTGTCAATTAAAACATCAATATTAATATCTTTTGTAATTATCATCACCTTACAGTTTGAATGTTTAACCAAAACTTAGTAAAAAAGTTTACAGTACATCCATTAAAACAATGATTGTAAAAGGATTAGACCAAATTATATCACCTGATCTGATTACCACTTTTCCCAATGCACGTTTTCGGGTTTCCATTTGTCTTTTGGTTTGTCCTCCCCTGTTGGAACACCAATCGGAATTACATTTAATGGTCTTATATTATCGGGTAAATCAAGAATTTCGATTACAGGATTCATTCTTTCCAGATACGGGAATGTGGCAGTCCATACCGCACCAAGTTTAAGAGATTCAACAGCGAGTAAGATATTTTGAGTTGCTGCAGAACAATCTTGTACCCAATAAGTGCTATCAACTTCCGTAGCAGCTTTATTCATATCACCACAAACAACAATTGCAGCTTGTGCTTGTAAAAGCATTTTAGCATAAGGTAATGCATCAGCCAAGTCGTTTAATTTTTGTCGCTCTGTTACAACAACAAATGTCCATGGCTGTAAATTACGAGCACTTGGGGCTGCCATACCAGCTTTTACAATAATTTCTAATTGCTCTTTTGTTACAGGCTCGTCAGTAAAATGACGAACCGATTTACGATTATGTATTACGTCAAGTGTATTATTCATAATTATAGTTTCATTGTTTGTTTTAACATCATTTACATTATCTGGTTTTACAAAATTAAAATAAATTAAAACCAATATTGTTAATCCAAATATAATATTTAATAAAAGTGAGACACTAATTTTTTTACCTTCAGACTTATTTGATTTACCATATAACAGGCTTATCAAACCTCCAGTTGGACAAAAAAAGCGGCACCAAGGTTTATTTATAAATATTGACAAAAACAACACAACCAAAGCTATGATTAATGTTGATGCAGAAGCAAATTTATAATTAAAAGCAGAAAATGGTTCAAAGTCTTCTAAACTAAAATCAACTGCGACTACCAACATAACAAAAATTACAAATAAAAACAGAAATCTAATTTTTGTTAAGAGTTTTCGTAAATTTTGGCTAAATGTTATCTTTCGTTTATTAAGTTTTCCTACAAGCTCTTGAGCTGCACCAAATGGACAAACAAACTGACAATAAAATGATTTATTTGTAATTAATGGTAATAAAACTGTTAATATAAGTACAATAATTAATACTATATGCGGCAAAACTTTTACCCCTCCTATTAGCCATTTGTCAAATAAAGCAAGGCTAAGAAAATTGCCTTGCCAAAATCCGAGAATCCCAACAGAGGCAATAAGTAAGAAAATTCTAAACCTACTAGCTTTTTGTGGCATTAAAAAACTATATACAGCAAATATTAAAAATAAAAATGATGCAACAATCCCAAGTATATTTACCCAATTCATTTGAGACTTATCAGCTTTGGTTTTAGTAAACAGCGATAATCGTTGCTTGCATGATTCGATAACCGCTTTACTTGTATAAGTCGCTCCACTAACAGCATCTACATTAGTTTTAATAGCCTCTTTGGCAGTAAGTCCGTTCCAATTTTCAAAAAACTTCTCGTTATTAAGACAATTCAAATAACTTTTCGTTTCGGAATTTTCTAGTAAAACAAGTTCTCTTATTTTATCGTTTGGATGAAAAACAATTGCCAAAGGCACACAACCCCCATAACCTTTAATGTCTTTACAATATGGCATTGTCAACAGTACCGAGCATGAAAGTTTGTTTTTTGAGTTGTATAAGTAATAGCAATCTGTAAGGGTGTCGTGCTTAAAATACGAGAAGTCTTCGCATACTTCGGTAAAAAATGCAGTTTGCTCTGTTAATACAACAGTTTGATTTTGAATGCTTTCTGGATTATAGAAAATATCTCTGTCAAAAATTCGTCCTGACGTAAGAACAACCACTGTCAATCCAGCTATTAGAATAAATATTTTTAAAATTCTGTTTGTGTTAACCATTTTTGTTCTGTTTTAAATAATAAAAATACATGGCTTTTTATGAAGATTAGGTTTTGCTTTAGCCCAGTCAGATATTTTTTTAGTTTTTATCATTTCATCCTCACAAGTAATATTTACAGCAATGCAAAGATAATTATTTGGGTTTAAACTACTAATAATATCGTCTAACATTTTGTTATTGCGATACGGTGTATCCATAAATATTTGACTTTGCCCCTCTGCTTGAGATTTATGTTCTAAGGCTCGCAGTTTTTTAATTTTAGCACTACTATCAACAGGTAAATATCCATTAAAAGCAAAGTTTTGACCATTTAATCCCGAAGCCATTAATGCAAGAAAAATAGAGGATGGACCTGTAATAGGAACAAGCTTAATATCCTTTTGATGAGCCATTTTAACAATTACATTACCTGGATCCGCAACACAAGGCAAGCCAGCTTCACTTAATAAACCGACATTATTACCTTTTTTACAGACATCAAGGTATGTTGAAATCTGAAAATCATCAGTGTGCTTATTTAATTCGTAAAAATGCAAATCATCAATAATTATATTTTTACTTAATTTTCTCAAATATCGACGTGCATTACGAATATCCTCAACAATAAAATGCTGTAAACTTTCTACAATCTCAGATAAGCCTGCTGGCACAACCAGTTTTGGTTCAATATCTCCAATTAAATTCGGAATTAAATACAACTTTGTTTCACTATTAACCATTTAAGTATTTGTTTTTACAAAACTAAACTTTTTTTTCTTATGATAAAATGATATAAACTCGGTTATCGATAAGTGGCGTAATTATTAACATGGAATTTCTAAATCGCACCACGAACGAAACACTAAATACCAAAAAATCAAAGCAAAAAATACATAAAAATAATTAAATAATACCATTACTGTCCGATAAAAAGATAAAAAGACATTGTAAAAAAATATAAAAACAAGCTAAAAATATTCTTTAAACTCAAAATAATAAGTAAATTTGCATAAAAGTAGTATTTTGGAAGCAATTATCTTAGGAAGTGGCACATCACAAGGAGTTCCCGTAATCGGTTGCAAATGTGATGTATGTAGATCGAGCAATCCTAAAGATAATCGCCTAAGGTCTTCCTTGCTGTTAAAAACAAATGATACAAATATTCTTATAGATGCTGGCCCAGACTTTAGGCAACAAATGCTACGAGAAAAAGTAGAAGTACTTGATGCAATTATTTTTACTCACGAGCATAAAGACCATATTGCTGGCTTAGACGATGTCAGAGCGTTTAATTTTAGCACAAATCAACCTATGGAAATATTTGCAGAACGACGAGTACAAACTGCCCTTAAAAATGATTATTCGTATGTTTTTTCGGGTTCAAATTATCCTGGTATTCCACGTTTAAACCTTAATACTATTGACGAAGAGCCGTTTTTTATTAAAGACATTAAAATAACACCTATTAGAGTAATGCACTACAAGTTGCCTATTTTGGGGTTTAGAATTGGCGACTTAACTTATATTACTGATGCAAATTATATTGCAGAAGAAGAAAAACTTAAAATAATTGGGTCTAAAACTTTAATTATAAACGCATTACGTAAAGAAAAACATATAGCACATTTTTCATTAGACGAATCTCTAAAAATTATAACAGAATGCAGTCCTCGTAAAGCATATTTTACACACATCGCTCATCAAATGGGTCTTCACAACGAAATCAATACACTTCTCCCTGAGTTTATTGAACTGGCTTACGACGGTCTAAAAATTAATTTTAATATCTGATATTTGTTATCAATTTTTGCAAAATAATAAACTACCAATTACTCAAAACTGATTTTATCACAGTAGTTCAATTGCACTAATTTATATATTTCTAATAATATTGTGGTTATTAGAAAAACTATTTATAAATTTGTAAACTAATAAAAATTTATAATTATGAAGAAAAATTTGTTTTTAATCAGTTTAATTAGCTTTTCTTTTCTAACTTTTAGTCTATTTGCACAAGACTCAGAAGAAAAGAAAGAAGTTTATCAATTTACGATGGAAAAGGAAGTTCCTGTAACATCAGTTAAAGACCAATACCGAGCAGGCACATGCTGGAGTTATAGCGGTTTGGGTTTTGTAGAAGCTGAGTTATTGCGACTTGGCAAAGGTGATTTTGACTTATCTGACCTTTTTATTGTTCGTAAAGTTTATGAGCACAAAGCAGAAAAATATGTAAGAATGCATGGAAAAACCAATTTTAGTGGTGGAGGAGCTTTTCACGATGTATTTTGGACAATAGACAATTTTGGAATTGTCCCAGAAGCTAATTATCTGGGTTTAGAATATGGAGAAGACAACCATGTTCACGGAGAACTGGACGCAGTGTTAAAAGCGTATGTTGATGCAGTTTTAAAAAATCCAAACAAAAAACTTTCTACAGCTTGGTTTAAAGGATATAAAGGCATTTTAGATGCATATCTTGGCGAAGTACCTGAAAAATTCAATTATAATGGTAAAGAATATTCACCAATTTCCTTTGCGAAAGAACTTAACATCGATACCGACAATTATATAAATTTAACATCTTACACCCACCATCCTTTTTATAAACCATTTATTCTCGAAATTCCAGATAACTGGTTATGGGGTCAAGCATATAATGTTCCTCTTGAGGAGTTAATACAAATTCTAGACAACGCAATTGA
>JAQUBO010000359.1 GCA_028686735.1 Bacteroidales bacterium | reverse complement strand
ATCAATCCTCCCTCACTTCATCACCCCACCACTTTATCACCTGGTCACTTTGTTTCTTTGTCACTATTTCACTCCATCGCCTTGTCTCTGTGTCACTCTGTCATACCCTCACACAATATCTCCACCACTCCCGCTCCAGTCTTGTCAATTCCCACTTCTGCACTGCAAAGGGCATCTTCAAAAGCGTATAAATGTACATCCGCGAGGTGGGTTAGAAAGAAATCTCAGGTTGAATCAAGTCATCCAGTTTGAGCAAATCACGCAACTGAATGTATTGCGGCCAGAAATGGCCTTCATGCCAGTTCATTTCGCTGTCCCAATATCCCGGACACCTATAGATCGCCAAATCGTTAAATTGACAACCGACTTCTGTGATCACAGGCGATCCATCCTCTTTGAGCAGAAAATCATAGGTCATCGCTTGGAATTTCATAAGTTGAGATATCTGTCGAGCAATTTTCAATGTCTCCAAGTTTATCTTTTTAAGCGCATAGTCTATGTTGCCGCTACCGGACGATCTAAAGTCATTGGGGCGGTTCTTACGAATAAAGGCAAAGGCCGCATCCCCAATTATTGTTACCCGCGTATCATAGTTGTTGTTGGGAATGAATTCTTGGAAGAGCACATATCCCTGTTCCCTGTTCAAGTTATATCGGGTACGGTAGATAAAACCATATTTCGCCAAACAATACTGGGATTGGGCTTTTATATAGGTCTTCAAGTCTTTCTTGAAGATGGAGTACTGGTCACTACCGGGTACCCTGTTATTTACTATGCCCTTGCCAAACATCAGATTGATTAGTTTAGAGGCATGCTTATAATCTGACACCTTGACCACGTTTATCGAGGAGGCGCCGTTCTTCAGCTTGAAAACCAGCGGGTAACAGGCCTGGGCAGCCCACTTATGAGCTTCGCTCTTATCCCAAAAGACCCAGCTTTGGGCCAGGGGATAGCCCTTTGACTGCAGCAGAAAGGTCTCGGCGATCTTGTCGTCATAATGCCAGGATGTCTCCCAATTGGGAAAACAGGGGATTTTCAGCACCTTGTCCAGCACAGAGATAAGGTTGTGGTGTCTAAGCAGTTCAGGCGAACCCATGCCCAGATAATAGATATACTGGCTGGCGTTTTGCATATTCTGCCAAAAATCTTCATCCTGACAATTCACCATTTCATAAGGAATGGCATTAGCTGCAAGTATCTGGCCATACTTGGCAACGTATTTACTCGGTGATTCGTGAATGCATATCATTCTAACCCCATAAAGACATCACTTACGATAGCTTAACTCAGTTACTTGTGCCCTCGTCACTTTGTTATTTCGTAACACCATCTCTTTGTCACCTTGTCACCCTGTCACCTTGTCTCCCCATCCCTTCATCTTCTCTATTCCCGCTCTGGCGAGCTTTAAAACATCATCAAAGGTCTTGCGCTCGAATATGTAGACCAAGGTGCAAAAAACTGCCGTGAAAATACCAACTCCGGCAAAGAGGATGATGATGGAAGGCAATCCTGGGATCAGCCCGAAAACAGAGGAGCTCAGTCCCGCTATGGCGCTGTAGGCAAAATACGGCGCATACACCCTCATTTGATCCCTGATCCCCACCCTGAAATATTTGCGGGCGATAAACAGGTTTAAGATCATCTGAACGAATACCACTGCTGTCTGGCTGGCTATGAATATCAACAAACTGAATCTCAAGGCGATGAAACTGACCAACAGGGTGAAGAGTTTTAATGCTGTGTCAAATTTCAGATAGAATCTGCTGTCACCCATGATCGCCGATGCCTGTCCGTTGATTATAATAAAGGGTTGGAACAAACCTATCAGGACTATGATCCTGAAGATCGGCACAGAAGCCTCCCATTTCTGGCCGAACATGGTGACGATCAGATCCCGGCTGAAGACAAACAGCAGCATGGAGACGGGGATCAGGATCAGGGCGGCTATCCGGGTTATGTGAAAGTAAGTCCTATGCAGTTCCTGGAGATCGTTCTGATCCTGGGAAAGAAGAGGCGTGGAAGTTTTGGTTAAAACTCCGCAGGCTGAATCGATCGGTACGGTTTTCAGCTTTCTGGCCTGGTAGTAATACCCCAAATCGGCCTTGGTGTAAAACTTTCCGATCAACAGGTTGTTGAGGTTGGCAAAAATGACGCCGGTGATATTGGTCAGCATCATCCGGGAGCCAAAGGCAAAGTTCTGTTTAAATGACTTCCAGGAAAAATCCAGGCTCAGTTTCCAGACACTTTTCAACCACAGAAAGATATTAATCGCCACCGCCCGTGCCAGGGTAAGACAAACCAGGCTCCAAACCCCATAGCCGAATAAAGCCATGGTTATGGCAATCCCACCCGAGATCAGAGCGGCAAAGATATTGCGCTGGGCCAGAAGCTTGAAGCGCATATCCTTTTGCAGCAGCGCGTCTTGTACAAAGTAACCGGCATGGATTATGTTCACAAGGCCCAGCACCCTCACAAGTAGCACCAGCCTGGGTTCGTCATAGAAACTCGCGATCAACGGAGCGGAGAAGAACATCGCAACGTACAGCAGCACTGCCACTACCAGGTTATAGACAAATGCCGTGGAAAAATCGATCTTCTGAAGGTTGGGACGCATGATGATCGTGGCCCGGAATCCGCCCTGAACGATAGTGTCTGCCACAGCGATAAAAACCGATATCAAGGAGTTCAGGCCGAAATCGACCGCGGTGAGTAGCCTGGCCAGGACCATGGAAACCAGAAGCTGGATCAACTGCAGAAAAAAACTCTCCGCACCGTTCCAGAACAGGCCGCTCAGCGTTTTTTTAGGGCTCATGCTTGAT
>JAQUBO010000123.1 GCA_028686735.1 Bacteroidales bacterium | reverse complement strand
TTACACAAGAAATTACAGATGGTAGTGGTTATTTGAGTGTCGCAAATCCGCTACCATGGGGGTCCGACTATTTAGCATTTACCCTAGGAATTTTCGATAATTATTGTGTGAATAGAAATAGACCAGTCGCACTTTCATTAACATTTGATGAACCTGGTTTATATAAATTTAATGCAGAGATACAGTCTTGCACAAACTCTGGGTCAAACTTATGGACAAACTACCCAGCTAATGGTGCACCTGGATGTGATACCGAAACTCATTATGATTATGCTGCAAGCTCATGTGATAATCCTTCTCCCTTATTTGCAGAGGCAATATTTTTAACAATATGTGATGAGAATTTTATTGAGTTTTTATCTGGTGCTACCGAATACTGTCCCAGCGAACCAATTAACTTAGTCTATAATATTGGAGAATTTGATGATACTGTTGACATGGCCTTACTACCAGATTGGGTAAATCCGGTAATAGACCAAGGTACAAACACTTTAACGCTATCTGGAAATGCACCAGCTTACGACGCCGAAAATCCAACAATAAATTTTGATGTAAGAATACTATCAACATTAAATCCTGTCGGTTGTCCAGGAGACACGGTTAATCAGTCTATTACAATTACAAATGCTCAAACTCCTATAATCTCAGGAGATAATATGATTTGTGAAAGTGGTACAGTAACGTTAATTTCTGATATACCTGCAACTTGGTCGTCATCAGATACAGAAATTGCAACAATTGAACAAACAGCACCAGATACAGAAGTTACAATTATTGCTCAAAACTCTGGAGCCACAATAATAACATGTCAAATAACTGATAATGAATGCAATGTTAATAGTAATCCATTTGTTTTTAATGTTAATGAGAACTATGAAATTACTATAACAGAATCAATTTGTGATGGTGAAGCTTATTTATTTGGTGAAGATGAACTAAACATGGCAGGTGAATACACAATCAATACCACTTCTCAACATGGTTGCGACAGCATTGTACACCTTAGCTTACATGTAAATGAACTATCAAATACAGAATTTTATATTGAGGGAGAATCATACACTTGGAATACAATCGAATACACCGAAAGTGGTGACTATGATCAAATATTTGCTGATATAAACGGTTGCGACAGTACTGTAACTTTACATCTTACAATTATCACTGATATATCAAGTCGTTTTGTCAATAATGAAACTATAAACATATATCCTAATCCTGTAAGTGAAAACCTATACATTGACATTGCAAGAGATGAGAACATCAAATATTCTATTATTTTAACAGATATAACAGGTAAAGTGCTTCTGAAAAAGGATTATGCTTCTGAAAACAATATTTTAGATTTATCGCAGACTTCAGGAGGGGTATATTTTATCAGCATAACAAGTGAAAACAGGATAATATATACTGATATGATATATAAAAACTAAGGCAAGATAAAATAATTGGCTGATGTGTTTATACAGAATTTCAGAGTCATACAAACATACTATCGATTAAAAAACACATCGTCTAGGGTTTTGCCAGTAGATGCTGGAGGAGCAGGAGTTCCCAAAATCATTGATATAGTTGGAGCAATATCTGTAATATTAATATTGTAATAGAGTTTTTGCTTTTTGACTTTCCAACCATAAAATATTAAAGGCACATTTGTATCATATTTATAGCCAGAGTTATGATTTGTTGAATAAGGTATATCATCAATCCAGCCAGATTTAAGTGAAATCATAATGTCGCCAGAACGTTTTTGATTAAATGAATTTTGCATTTTGAGTGGCATTCCTTGTCTAAAAACTATATTTTGAAATTGTGTTGAACTAATTGCATGTGAAATTCCACCAGAGTTAATTATAAACCCAATAACTTTTTCTTGAAACTCTCTAAGTGGTATTTGCGAATCTTCAATAAGGGTTTTATTTAAAAATATCTGATTATTACTATAATCAAGTATCCAGTCTCCTTCGCCATAGACTGCTTTTAAATATGATTTTAAAAGAGCCAATATATAATATTGTTTAAAATTTCCGGCAGGCATTTTATTATCAATAAGGTATTGTGGAGTTTCAGCAACTCCGTGATTTGAGGTTAAATAAATAAGCACATTGTTTTTGCCCACTTTTTCCTCAATTACATCAATCAAATGTCCAATATCTTTATCGAGGCGTAAAAACAAATCTTGAACTTCGATTGATTGCGGTCCATACAGCCTCCCAATATTTTCGCTAACCGTATAATTTACAAACAAAAAATCTGTATTTTCATCTTGGCCCAAATTTTCGTTATAAATACTCGCAACAGCCATATCGGTTGTATGCGTATTCCCTTCAGGAATTAAGTACATCAACTCAAAATCGAGCAATGTTTTACGTATATTATTATAGATATAAGGGAACACTTTATAAACACCATCAATTCCAAACTCGTACTCACTTGAATCTGGCAAGACTTCGTTATATTTATCCATTTCTAGCATATTTGTCCACTCACGACCAAGATACTCTTCGGGCATGTTTTTATTATTAATTTCATTTACCCAATCGGGTAGTTTATCCATATAATATGAGCTCGATATCCACTTTCCAGATTTGATATCCATCCAGTAAGCTGCATTGGCGGTAAAGCCAGCAGATAAAACTGCTCCATACTGTGATAATGAAACTGAGATTACTTTAGATTTTCCTCTATTAAAGAGTTTTGCCTCATCGCTAAATGTAGTTGAAAAAAGATTTTTAGGAGAGAAACTTCCTTCAGCTTTTTTCTCGCCAATTGCAGTATATTTTGGATCAACTATACAAACTTCTTTATTGCCAGTAAGAGGATTATACCAATAATCTGAGACAATCCCATGTTCGGCAGGTTCGGTTCCAGTAACAATTGTAGCATATCCTGGAGCAGTTTGTGTAAGGCTATAATTATAATTTGCGTTTTGACAATATGTGCCATTTATTGCTAATTTTTTAAATCCTTTAGATCCAAAATTATCCCAAAACCGATCAATATAGTCTTGCCGCATTTGCTCTACAACAATAGCCACAACAAGCTTTGGTTTATCAGACGGAATAATTGTTTCTACTTGCGAATTAGCCTGAAATACTAAGCAGACTATAACTACCAGAACATATATTTTTTTCATCATCAGAATTTAAAATAATCGCACAAAAATAAGCTTAAAATAAGACAGAGAGGAACATAAACATAAAATTTTATGAAAAACAAACTGTTAATTGTCAGCTTACGTTAATATAGAGATTACATAACATAAGCTTTTAACAAAGTAATCTATTTCCTCAAAAGTATTATAAAAAGCAAAAGATACTCTCATTGTACCGCTAATGCCAAAATGTTGCATAACTGGTTCGGCACAATGGGTTCCCGTACGAATAGCAATCCCCATTTGATCAAGTAAAGTACCCGCATCAGAGGGGTGGATATCATCAATAATAAAAGATATTACACTAGATTTATGATTAGCTTCACCAATAATTTTAAGTTTATCAATCTTTTTTAGCTCCGTAGTAGCGTATTCGAGCAATTCAGTTTCATATTTATATATTTTATCAAGACCCAGATCTGTAATATAATCAAGTGCTTTAGCCAGAGCAATTGTATCAATATAGTTTGGAGTTCCAGCCTCAAACTTAAATGGTAATGAATTATACGTTGTTTTTTCAAAACTAACTTTTGCAATCATTTCTCCTCCTCCTTTATAAGGAGTCATTTTTTCAAGAATGTTTTTTTTTCCATAAAGCACTCCAGTCCCAGTTGGTCCATAGGCTTTATGTCCCGAAAATGCATAAAAATCGCAATCCAGCTCTTTTACGTCAACTGTTATATGTTGTGCAGCCTGAGCACCGTCAATAAACACTGGGATATTCGATTTATGAGCAATTTTTATTATCTCTCGTATAGGATTTATAGTTCCCAAAGCATTAGATACATGGGCAACAGAAATTATTTTTGTTTTTGAATTTATTAATTCAGGCAATTTAGCTATTTCAAGTTCACCAGCATCGTTAAAAGGTAAAACTCTAAGAATAGCTCCTTTTCTTTGGCAAAGCATTTGCCATGGAACGATGTTAGAGTGATGCTCCATTTCGGAAACAATTATCTCATCATCCTTTTCTATAAATGTTTCGCCAAAAGAAAACGCAACAAGGTTTACAGACTCTGTTGTACCACTTGTAAAAACGATTTCTTCAACAGCATCAGCATTAATAAACTTACGAGCGACTTCTCTTGCTTTTTCGGTTGCCTCTGTAGCAAAATTACTTAAAAAATGGACTCCCCGATGAATATTTGCATTATATTTTGAGTAATACTCAGTAATTGTATCAATAACAATTTGAGGCTTTTGAGTTGTAGCTGCATTATCAAAATAAACCAATGGTTTTTTATTCACTTGTGTCCCAAGTATAGGGAAATCTGTTCTAATTTTATCGATTTGTTCTTTCATCAAACATTTTTTACAAAAATACAAAGACTAGATGAATAAATAAAATAATATTAATAATTGATTATTAATATTAGAATTCCTCACTATCGTACCACAACAATAATTCGGGTTATAAGTATCAGACTACTTTACAGCTAATCTCTCGCGTGCAATTTTAATATTTTGCTTTAACATTTCATTTTCAGGATCCAATCTTAGAGCTTTCTCAAAATACTCCAAGGCTTTCACATCTTCTCCTTCCATCCCATAAGTAATTCCAATATATCTCAATACTTCGGAATCGTCTTTTATTGCTTCTGCTCTTTGCAAATATTCTCTAGCTTTATCAAATTTGCCAATATTCCCATAAGAAACACCTATTCTAAATAAACGATCAAAATCTAAATTTATAATTTTAGCCGCTTTTTCGTAATAATAAACTGCAGAATCAGGGTTTGCCAGCTCTGTAAAATAATGTAAATCTCCAATTTGAGCATAAGGTTCGACACGTTCTGGAGCAAAAGACATATACTCAAGCCAAATCTTTTTTTCGTAAAGAGGTTCATCAACATTATACATAAGAACACCGAGAGTATTGTTCCAAACATCAGCATTTAAAGGGTTTGATTCTAAAGTTCGAATATAATAATCAAACATAGTTTTATAATCGCCATATAGTTTATAATAAATATTTCCTACTCGTACCAGAGCTTCGCTGTATTGAGGATAAATTTCTATTGCTTTATTAAAATAAGGAATTGATTTTTTTAGATATTCATTTCTTAATGCCGTATCACCAACAGTTTCAGCATCTTCAGAAAGCTTATACAACTCACTAGCGTAAGAGCTATTGCCTTTAGCAGAGTTTGATGACACTTTTACATCATGTTCAAAAAGAGTAAGATTATTTTCCCAAACCTGGTTTCGACTAATAGTTTTAAAAGAAAAGGCCAATAAAATTAAAATTGTAATTGTTAATCCTGTTTTTCGATATTTTTGTAAATGATTTATCTTTTTGGGCAAGTTTTCGGAGATAAGAAAAGCAACTACAATACAAAATCCAAGCAAGGAAACATAAATAAACCTTTCGCTCATAAATGCTCCAATGCTGAAAAATATATTTGAAGTAATTGACAATGTTACCAAATAAATAATTATTGCATACGAATAAATACTTTTCTTTTTCAGCCCTAAAATTGCAATAGTCCCCAATACTAAATATAATAATAAGCTCACAATTACAGTCCAATCTGTCCACTGCATAATTTCGATATGGTATGGGTAATAATCCCAAGTTAATGGATGCGGAAAAATCAAAAGTTTAAGATAAATTAATAGTGTATAAAAGATAGTAGCATATCTTTGACCAGTTGTTGTATCCAAGAATGGATTATTCATTAATTGAGTGGCTACAATGTCTGCTTGATTTCCAATCACAACCTGTCTAATAATCAAATACAACAAAGCACCTGCTAAAATTGGCACAAAACTAATAATGTATTTTGGGAGCTTTTCTTTGCGAAAGAAATAAATACTAAAAGGAATAACTGCAAGAAAAGTAATACTTATTTCTTTAGACATAGAGCCAAGAAAAATAAATATAAAAGCATTTATAAGCTCTGTTTTTTTATTTTGGTCAATATAATTGATTATGGAATTTAATGCTGCGATTGAGAAAAGAAAAGCCAAAATCTCATCACGCCCTTTTATATTAGCAACTATTTCGGTATGTAGCGGATGAGCAGCAAATAACATTGTAGCAATAAATGGGATACTTAGATACCAAAATTTAGGTTTATAATCTCTAAATAGTTTAGTAAGAACTTTAAATAATATCAATAAAGAAATACAGTAAAACAATATATTAAAAAAATGGCTTAATCCGGGATTACCGATAAACTCGTGCTTTGCTGAGACATCGCTAGTAGGTTTTCCAAATATCTCTACTTCTAATGCAAAAGTAATAAGTGATAATGGTCGATATCTGCCACCCTCGAGTTCTTTACTATCTTTTCCAAACATCCCAGCCATTGTATCATAAGATAAAATATCTTTTATTCCGCTAACTCCCTGCTGCACAAACTCATTCTTCCAATAAGTCATTTTATCATCAAGAGCATATTGATGTCCGAGAGTATTTGCATAAATTACAAATGCAAAAATTACAATAATAATATGAGGAAGATATTTCTTTAAATTCATTATGAAGAAAATTAAGAACTATAATCTACTATTTTAGAAATGTGAAAATAAGATTTTTTTTATTTAAATCAAAAAATTCTTATTCCTGCTCTAAAGCCCAACCTAATTGGTGCTGTAATACTAGGCCATCTATCATCAGAATATCTAACATCATCAATAATAAACACCTTATTATTAAAATTAGTTTTTAAATAACGATACCCCAATCCGAGAGCAAAATTTACCTCAAAAAAGAAAATATCTGCGGCAAAAATAGTAGCTCTATACACAAAACTAATATCATAGCGGTGTGCAACAGGGCTTACTGGCCAATCATAAAACTGTATATAATCAAACTCACGATTTATAATATTGACATTTACAGTGTCAAACTTATAATTTGCCAATCGTGCTTCGAGGCATAATTTATGTTCTAAATTTTCTTCATAATGATTTAAAATAGTTATCCAATATGAAAATTCGTTTCCCGTATATGTGTTTGATGATTTCTGCTCATCAGGAACATACATCCACGCTCCAAATCTATATTTATCCTCAAATCCATTATAACGACAATATCTAAAACCTTGCTCAAATCCTTTAATTTTTATATCACCCATAATAGAAAATTGATGGTATTTATTGATGTAAAATAATTTAAAAGGAGCAAAACCAAGACGAACACTAAACATCTCCATTTTTTGTCGTTTTTTTTCTTGTTCGATCTGTTGTTCTTTCAATTTTTGAATTCTATCCCTAAATTTCTGAGCCATATCAAGATTTCCAGCAAATACGAAACAATCTTTCAAAAATTCTAACTCCTCTTCATCATCTAAAACATTTCGTTGATCCCGATATAATAGACATGCTTTATTTATTTGTTGCTTACAATACGCAACACAAGTAGAGTCTTTATTCGTATCAACTATTTGTTTTGTAAATTCAATAAAATGCTTTAAGTCTTTTTTACTTGCCTCAGTATTTAGGATTGCACGTGAAAAGTAATCAACACATTTTTGATACTTATTAAGTAAGAAAAACGCATCTGCGAGGCGCAAATAACAAGTTTTATCCTCATCGGCATATCTTATATTCTTGCTAATAAAATCTTCACACTCGCTAATTGTATTAATTTCATTATCGTTCAGAGAAAAAGTATCATCATTAAATTTTTGTTCAAAATAAAAATTAGCAATATATTCTAACATTAGCATCTGCAAAGAGAGCATCTGCCTACTATCATCTGTTAATGGGATTAACTCAGTTACAATACGATAAATACGATTTTGTTCAAACATCAATTCTGGATTTGTAAAAATAATTGCTGGAAACCCATTCCCATAAACAAAATACATATCATCGATATATATATTACCCATTTCAACAACAGTTTTTGTTTGGCCATCCTCAACAGCATGAAGAAATCTTAAAAACACTTGATCAAAAAAAACTTGTTCAAAGCCATCGATTTTCTCAAGTTTATAATTTAACTCATAATACGAAATTGAAGTAACCGTAGGGCGTAACAAAAAGCATTTATCAATAAAATATCTAGCTAAACTATCAGTAAATATTTGTTTTGTTTGTTCAATTTGATTAAACCATGCCGCTTGAATACATGATCGTGTTACTCTATAATTTGCATCATCTGTAAAGTATGGATTATTTATTTTTGCAGCTTCGCACTGTGCTATTCCGAGTTTAACACAATTAAGGGCGTCTATCGATTTAATATAAATGAGGCTATCACTTGCTTCAATCTTCGCAAGTTCGATTATTTCAGAGTACAATTGCTCAGTTCTGCTAAAATTAGTTTGCCAATATTCAAGGTTTTTTTCTGCAATGGTTTGAGATAATAAACAACTAACATAAAAAAGACATATACAAAAAAGACAACTATTTTTCATTTATTAAGATTTATTACTTTTACGCAAGTTACAAAAACTATTTCTAACTCGCATAATTACTTTTCAGTATTACCTAGAGCCTATTATTTTCCAGATTCTCCTACAAACTGGTCGGATTTATTTTTAAAAAGAATATTAAATGATGTAAGGCTTCCATAGGTTCGAGTGATATATTGTTGGATAGCGATTTTTTCGTCACCTTGAATATTGCTAGAGTTTACTTTTTGCTCTAGCACCCGAATTCTATCCCGCACCATAACAATTTTCTTAAAAAATGTTGTTATCGGCATTTCGTAAGTTTTCAACTCAACATTACCAGGATGCAAGACCAACTTTCCTCCTCTCCATTTATCAGCAATAGGCACAAGTTCCTGAATGTCCGAGAACTCACGCAATATTTTAATTAAGCTAAGTTCAATCATTTCGTAGCTCATAAGATCATCTGGTTGCTCCATAAGATCAATAATTTCCAACCCAGCATAGTTTTTTGTAATTTCACGAGTTCCATATTCTTGAAAAGTAATAAGATACGCATTTGCTTTAACCTGTATTACTACGCCAAAACCATAGTCTTTATGGTTAAGTCTTGTTCCAATTCCTAATTCCATATTATTTTCTAATTAAACGGTGAAAATAGTTTTTATACGTCATTGAGCGTTTATATTCTACATATACATACGCTTCATTTCTAGATCGATTATGTAAACTACTAGTCCTTTGATTCAACTCAATTTTATAATAACCATTTAAAAGGATATAGTTATTTAACAAGCTTTTCCCAACAGCATCAAACTCATAATATTTATATGTACCTCCTTTACTAAGTTTCCAGTCATCATTTTGCAAGTTAACACTCTCAACAAATATAATATCAGTTATTTTTAATAAATGCTCGGCAACTTTACTCTCAATTTTTGAGTTTTGATAAGAAGCAGGCCTAGGAGTTATAAAGTCTCTAACATCAGCTTGTAATTTTTGAAGATCGTTACTTTCCTTTTTTAAAACATCTAGCTCAACAGTGCTTTTAGCATATACATCCTTTAAACGCATAATCAAGGCATTTATTTCTTCGGATGGCTCAAGTTTCTCTAGATATAAAATATCAGATTTATAGGCAGACTTACTAACATACTCATACTGTGCATTGACAATACTATTAAAACTTAAACTACAAATAAGGGTTATTAAAGCTATATATTTCATCCTATTTTTTTTATCATACAACAGATACAAAGTTAATCTTTTACGTGGCTTTACAAATATTTTATTTATTATTTTTTCCTTTTAATGCCTAAAATAATAAAGTTCTTAAACTGAAATCGACAGGCTTTATTATGTATTTTATAAACTATTAGCCAAACTCTCAATATTCAGACAATAAAAAAAAGTCCAATATTAACACGACTAATTTACAAAAAAAGGTTTTTAGTATCTTAAATAGTATTTTGAAATCAAAATAGTGCCAATATTAAATAATCCCAAAAAAAAAATGGGAATAATTATTTTATTTATATCTTCGCAAGCTTGTTAAAACAATTGATTAAACATAAGTAGATAAATGGTTTTTAGCAGTTCACTATTTTTATTTTACTTTTTACCAATATTTTTGGTAACATATTTTGCTGTTAGCAAAAACTACAAAAATAGTGTAGCATTAATTTTTAGTACACTTTTTTATGCTTGGGGTGCCCCTACATTTATAATATTAGTTTTTGTTTCTCTTATTATCGACTTTTTTTTAGTTAAACTTCTTTTTAAACTGCCAGATAAAAAAAGACTTCTCTTAATTTTATCTATTATTCTAAACATTGGGATGCTAGCATACTTCAAGTATGCCAATTTTATGGTAGAAAACTTTAATATTATTACCGAATCACTTGGTGGTAATTCTGTAAAGTGGACTGAGGTGATTTTACCTATTGGGATTTCTTTTTTCACTTTTCAGAAATTAAGTTATTCTATAGATATATATCGTGGCAACAGCAAACCTCTGCAAAAATTTGTAGATTATGCGATGTATATTATGCTTTTCCCTCAATTAATTGCGGGTCCTATTGTAAGATACAACGAAATAGCACATCAAATTGTAGATAGATCAAAAACTGAAACTAACGAAAAACGATTAGCAGGATTTTATAGATTTGTAATAGGATTAGCAAAAAAAGTTCTGATAGCAAACTCTTTAGGCATTGTTGTAGATGAAATTTTTGCAATAAACCCGTCTCTTCTTAGCACAGAAGTTACGTGGATTGGAATTGTAGCATACTCATTTCAAATATACTATGATTTCTCAGGATATTCTGATATGGCTATAGGAATTGGCAAAATGATTGGTTTCGATTTCCCTGAAAACTTTAACAACCCATATATATCTCGTAACATAACAGAATTTTGGAGACGTTGGCATATGACTTTAAGCAGATGGATGAAAGATTATTTATATATCCCATTAGGAGGTAGCCGAGTTGACTCCAAGGCTCGATTATTTTTTAATCTTTGGATTGTTTTCTTCTTGTCTGGTTTGTGGCATGGTGCAGCCTGGAATTTTGTTGTTTGGGGAGTATTCCATGGAGTATTTCTAATACTAGATCGGTTATTTTTAATTAAATTCACTAAAAAAATTGGTAAATACCCTTCAATCATATTAACTTATGTAATTACCTTAATTGGATGGGCTATTTTTAGAGCCGAAAGCTTAGAATATGGAGTAGATTACATAAAACGAATGTTCGAGTTTGTAAACACAGATACATTTATTTACTTATCTAACAAATTCTGGTTTTACCTAATAGTCGGAGCCTTTTTTGCATTTATTACTATATTCAAATTTGGAAAAAAGACTCAAGATTGGTTCTTTTATAAAAATCATAATAATTGGGAAATTATCCCAATGACACTTATCATTCTTATTTTACTGTTTATTAGTGCTTCTCATATTTCATTAGGAGGCTTTAATCCCTTTATTTATTTTAGATTTTGATGGATAAAATTAAAAAATATTGTTTCTTATTCCTAATATTGGTACTATTTGTCCCTATAATTCAAAGATTTATTAAGTTTCATGAGAGTAAACCATTAGAGGGATTGTCAGCCCCTATACACTTTCCTACATTTCATTATAAAGATTGGAAAGAAGGAACTTATCAAAACTTAGTTGAGAATTATGTTGCAGGGAATTTTGGATTTAGAAATTCGTTAGTGAGAGCAATAAATAATATAGATTATTGGATTTTTAAAACATCAAATAC